>JALAGR010000185.1 GCA_022712335.1 Pediococcus sp.
GTATAAAAATTTCGGGAGAAGCTATATGTGCGAAAATGATTTAGTGTTCAACTCAAAAGTTGGCAGAAATAAAACGGCAATCCAAAGTCCGGGATGTCCATTTTGTAATACTGACGAGTTAAACGGCATTATTGATACCAATCAAGGGATAATCTTGCTGAAAAATAAATTTGCGACCTTAATTGATACGACACAATTAGTTTTAATTGAGTCTGCCAAGCACGATGGTGAAATCTCAAATTATGGATCAAGCGAATGGCTAGAAATTTTGCAGTATGCCTTAAAGCAGTGGCAGAAAATACAGAATACTCATGAATACAGGAGTGTTCTACTGTATAAAAATTTTGGAAAGCTTTCAGGGGGCTCTCAAGCGCATCCGCACATGCAAATTGTCGGTTTGAAAAATAGTGATGGATACGCTGAAGTAAAAGACAGCAACTTCACGGGAACACCTGTAGTTCAGCTTTCAGGTGCTACGGTCAATATTTCTGACCATCCAATTATGGGCTTCTTGGAATTTAACGTTACATGGAAAAATGAAGACGTAAAGATTGCAGCAGAGATGATCAGACAGACGGTGAAATACATTTTAACTGGATATTATAAAGGTCGATGCGAGTCATACAATCTCTTTTTCTATCAAAATCGAGGACAGTATGTTTGTAAGATTGTACCGCGCTTCGTCGATTCACCTTATTTTGTGGGGTATAAAATACCGCAGAAATTTAATGCCGAACGCGTTCAAGAATTGATTCAAGAATATCTAACTTTCTGTGATTTCTCTAAAAACTAACAAAAGCGTCAAACCAACAAATGCTGGTTTGACGCTTTTTATTAGCTTAAATTAACTTAATGCTGAACTTCAGAAATAGTCCCATAACATAGGTGGTTCTTTTCGCAACGTCGCATCTAAGTTGGTAACAGCTTCGTAGCTGCCATGAATAGCACCGATGCGATTGAGCTCGTTTAGAGAACGATATCCTAGTAGAACCTTAGTAAGTTCTTGGATCGATACCCGCACATCAGCCATGTTGTTTTCATTGTCGCTGATTTTTTCAAAACTAGTTCCATTGGCATTAATTAGTAGACGCCAGATACCGTTGTTAGCAGGTAACATCGTATCTGTAACGGCGATTCTAGTGCTTTTAATCTTCTTCAAAAATGGATAGTTGAGGATGAATGTTTCTAGGTTAACAATGCGAGCCATCATATATGGCTTAATCTGAACTTCAACATTCGATGGGTTTTTTAGAATATCAGGATGTCCAAAAGGATCCCCACTGGCGTATTCAAAAGTTGAGAACATCGATTCATGCTGGCAGATAAAGCGACTCAAGTATTGGAAGCTTTCCCAGTTAGTAAACATCACTTCTTGAATATGGAAGACAGTTTTAACACCTTCGTAGATTACATACCCTGCGGCAAGGTGATCTTCAGAGAAGTAGACACCCACTTGCCAGCCCGGGTGCTTGAGTACGAGGTAGTCCCACCACCAGTCGTCTCGAATCAAGCCAGCGTTATGGCTACTAGGATTGTTGGCATAGACCTCCTTGATAAATGGAATGGCGTCCGACAACGACAAACGTTCGATACTACCGACATTTTTATCAACTTTTACACGTGGGAGGTCGGTGTTTTTGACGCGATAGACAGTGCGGTCAAAGACCTCCTCGTAGCCAAAACGACGATAAAAATCGTATGAAAATGGTGCAAGATAAGACAACGCAACGTTATCTTCCAACATGTCGTTAAAAGCTTGTTGCATGAGTTGGGTAATCGCGCCATGACCGCCATATTCAGGATAACTCATAACATCGCCAATCCCGTTCATCTTGTATTTTACGCCATGAAAGTTGACGTGAAATGGAATACTCAACATTCCGCTTCCAAGTTTTCCGTCGTGCTTAATTCCATATTTTAATGAATGATGATAACGATGATTGAAGAAAGCTTGACGCTCTTTTGAATCAGAATTCGTAAAGGCGTACAGATATAATTGATAAAATTCTTCCAAATCATTTTTAGTCAACTGTTCCAATTTATCCATGTCATTGTGCCTCGTTAATTTTTGTTAGCTTCTTTTTGTTTTAAGAGTGCCCCGAGAACTAAAAAGACGATTAGACCGCCGATTTCGACTACTCGGTTAGTTAGTGCTGAAGTTAAATGAAGTTGAGTCATTGCAATTGCAAGAGTAGCGATTAATACTGCGCCTACTACACTGTATTTTAATAGAATTTTGATTTTCATGGAAGATTAATCCTCACTTAATTCTTGTGCAACCATTTGTTTTTCAGCAACTTTGAAGAATGGATAGTAGATGGCTCCGGCAATAACAAGTTCAATTGCAGACCAAACACCGGCACGCCAATCCCAACCAGTAGCCATTAGAGGGCCAATGATTGGTGGCATTGTCCAAGGAACCATCATTACTGCGGGACGAATCAAATGAATACTCATCAATATGTAAGTTAGAATAGTCAAAATTTGAGGAACAACGATAAATGGAATCAATGTGATAGGGTTCATAACCACTGGGAAACCAAAAATTACGGGTTCGTTAATTTCAAATAAGGCACTTGGAAAGGCCACTTTACCAAGTTCACGATAAGCCTTACTTTTTGATGAAAGCATCCAGAACACTAGCATCAAAGTAGCACCGGTACCACCAACGTTAACAAACAAGCTTGAGAAACCAAGCGATGTTAAATATGGAATGGTTTGGTGATGAGCGTATGCTAAGCCATTAGCAGTCAAAAATTGTAAGAAAATTGGATCAGAGATACCTTGAAGAGTCATATCACCATGGATACCAGCGACCCATAAAATACTTACTAATAAAGTGTAGAACATGATTCCAGGCAAGCTATTCATAGCGAATAGAAGTGGATGGAAGATACTTTGAATGAATAGATTAATATCAAAATGAAGTGGAACACGAAGTCCCCAGAATAATAGCAATACTACAAAAGCAGGTGTCAATGAAGCGAAAGATTGACTAACAGCTGCGGGAACACCCTTTGGAAGTTTGATAATCCAGTTCTTTTTAACGAATAAGTTCAAAATCAAAACAGAAATAAAAGAACATACAATAGCGGTAAATAGGCCAGATGAAGCAAAATTAGCGGTATCAAGGGTAAGCTTGTTATTAAACGAAGCGACGATAAATGCCATAGTAGAAAGTCCAGCACCGTTAATCGCGTCGATTTCAAATGCTTTGGCAAGTTCGTAACCAATCCCGATCGTAGCTAACAGTGAAATAATACCGAATGATCCGTTAACTGCGACACCCATTGCTCCCATGTAAGGTTTCATAAAGTTTGACCATGCAGGAATTGGAATATTAGCAATGATCAGAAAAATCGAACCACTAATTACGGCAGGAAGCGTCAATACAAGCCCGTTACGAATTGAGACGAGGTATTTGTTGTTTCCAGCCTTTGCTAGTGGCGGCATTAGGACGTTTTGGAGCCAGTCCATAAATTTATTCATGATAAATCTCCTCCTTTATTTTAGTAACAGACATAGTA
>JALAGR010000186.1 GCA_022712335.1 Pediococcus sp.
CTTTTTATTAGATAACTATGCAAAACTCGGCATGACAAATGACGAGTTTTTGCTTTATCTACAGATTAAAAAAGAGCAATCAAGAGGGAATTCGTTTCCTCAAATGGACAAACTTGCTGATAGCCTCGGAATGACCAGTCAAAACCTCTTTTCGACGATTCAATCATTACAAGATAAAAAGATTTTAGAGATTAATCAACGTAAGGACGATCAAGGGCGCTTATCGGATTTTTATGATTTTAGTATGTTGTATCAAAAAATGATCGCTTTATTTGATAACAAAGTCGAAGAAATTAAAAAGGTCGAAAGTACCAAACAGGAAACTAGTATCTACGATCAAATTCAAATTGAGTTTGGTCGACCATTGTCACCAATTGAAATTGAAACCATTTCGCAGTGGATTGATACCGATCATTTTTCTTTTGATCTCATTCGTTTAGCTCTAAAAGAAGCTGTTTTGAATCAGGCTTATAATTTAAAATACATGGATCGAATCTTATTAAATTGGCAACAACGGAATTTAACAACACCGGCCCAAGTTGAAAATAGCTTGAATTCACGTCCGTCAGGTAAAAATGAAGGGCAACCAAAGAACACTAAGCAATCTAATATTAAAATTCCACTAGTTAAATTAACTAAAGACAACTAAAAAAGTTCATCTCAATTAAATGAGATGAACTTTTTTGTATGAATTATTCAGTTTCTTCAGTAGAACTAGTTGTTGATGAAGATGGAGTAGCAGTGGAGTAACTACTTGAAGCACTCGAAGTATCACTACTTGAACTTGTGTCAGACGATGAACTTGAATCATCATCGTCACTGTCATCATCGGAATCAGAACTACTATAACTACTACTGTAGTAAGGGCTTGAATAACTACTACTTGAGTAGCTTGAAGTGCTAGAAGTACCACTGTTGTTCTTCGAGTATTCATCACTCTTACCAGTTTCGTCGTAGTCTTCACCGATTATATAGTATTGGTTAGTTCCTTTTTTACCAACGGTTGAAGGCATTGTCCAATCTTCGTTATTTGAATATTGTGACATGTAGTAAATCATGTACTTCCAATAGTATTGAGCTAATTCGGTTTGAGTTTGCGTCAAATATCCGGTCGAAGTATTTGGATGATCATAACCAGTCCAAACGGAAAGGGAATAATCTTTAGTATAACCGGTCATCCAAGAATCACTAGATGCTGTACTTGGAATATTGTTAGCTTCAGTAACTTTCTTCGAGTAAGCAACAGTACCAGTCTTCGAAGCCATGTTCATACCAGTAAGGTTAGCTGCTGTACCTGAACCTAATGGATCGGTTGTAACACCTTTAAGAATCGAAGTCATTAAGAAGGCGGTTGCCTTACTCATTGCACGAACACCTTTAGATTTGTAAGTATACGTCTTACCACTATTAGTATCGATTTTATTAATGTAAGTAGGCTTGTGGTAAATTCCGTTATTGGCAAAGGCAGCATAAGCAGCAGCTTCTTGCAATGTAGAAATATACAAACCAATACCATTGTTAAGGTTGTAATCATCTTTACTTGTAATACCAAGTCCTTCAAGGAAGGTCGTTGCTTTGGTCATTCCAACATCTTGCAATGTACGAACAGCAGGAACGTTTCGAGATTGAATCAAAGCATCACGTACGGTCATTGTACCCTTAAACTTATGATCAAAGTCATAAAGTTTTGTGTCAGTTCCAGGATAGGTGAACGGAGTATCTTTAACTTTTCGATAGGTCGACCATTTGAGATATTCAAAGGCTGGACCATAATCCATCAAAGGCTTAGCCGTTGAACCAGAACTACGGTCAGTTTGAACAGCACGGTTTAATCCATAAGTTACATCACCAGTCTTACGACCACCAAGCATTGCAACAATCTTACCGTTCTTATTATTGACCATGGTTGCACCAATTTGGATTTCATCATCGGCAAATTGAATGGTTTGATCATCGTTAGCTAAATTGTAAAGTTTCTTTTGAGCAGCGTAGTCCATGTTAGTGTAGACTTTCAAGCCACCCTTGGTTGTGTCAAAGCCTTTAGCAGAAAGGTCTTGGAGAACTTGTTTGATGTAAGGATCGATAATCTTGTTCTTCTTAGCGGAGTTGCCAGAAGTACCGTGTGTTTCTGAAAGACCAGCTGTGATACTTTCCTTTTGAGCTTTAGTTGCTTGAGCTTGTGTAATTACTTTATTAGAAGCCATTGCTTGAAGTACGGTATCACGACGTGATTTGGCGTACTTCGGATTATTGATTGGATCGTAGTTAGTAGGGGATTGTGGCATACCTGCAAGTAATGCTAATTGAGCTAAGTCCAATTTTTCAAGCGACTTACCAAAGTAGTATTCAGATGCAGTTTGCATACCATAAACACCATTACCCATGTAAACTTTGTTGATATAGAACTCAAGGATTTGATCCTTACTATATTTCTTATCAACTTTAAGTGCTAACCAAGCTTCTTGAGCCTTGACCTTCAAAGTACGATCAGATGCGTCAGTTGAGAAAACTGAAAGCTTAACTAATTGTTGAGTAAGGGTACTAGCACCTTGAAGACCTAGTGATGATCCAGTTAAGTTAGCGAGGGTCGCACCAACGATCCGAATCGGATCGACACCATTATTTTTATAGAAGCGACGGTCTTCGATTGAAACAATCGCATTCTTTAAAGTCTTGGGGATTTTATCTTTTTTAACGTATTCACGATTTTGTGAACCAAGACGAGTCAATACTTTACCATCTTTGTCATAGATTACAGTGGCATTATCACTGGATAACTTAGCTTCTGTAATTTTAGGAGAACTTTGAGCATAATACATGAATAAACCGCCACCGAAAATAATCATGGCAACAAAGACAGCCACTGCAGCCAACAGCAACTTCTTAATTAAAGAAGAATGTCCTCCGCGCTTGGAGGAGCGTCTACCCATTTGCGAATGTTGAGTTCTTCGCATAGGTCGATTTTGATTCTGATTTCCGTTGTTCATAAATAATCTCCTTGTTGTTAGAAAACCGATTTTTTATAAATTTTCTATAATTTGATCAACCGCATCAAGATACGGGATTAATGGATTTATCTGATAATCCAGCTGATATCCATTTTTTTCAAATACCGAAAGAGGAATCGATTTTCGACCACCAGTTTCTTTATTATTCCAAAACTGAAAAAGATCTTCTGCTTTGAGTAAAAATATCTTATTCAATTTTACAAATTTTACGAGTGTAAAGCAAATTCCACCAGCATTTTCACAGTGTTTCATATGGTTAATTTGATGCTCGTGAAAGTTATTTAAAGGAAACGAAGTTGCATTAGTCGTCTCTTTTGCATCAAAATCAATGTACTTACC
>JALAGR010000027.1 GCA_022712335.1 Pediococcus sp.
CGTATTCAAATGTAGTATAATCGATGGTTAAGTTATCATAGCTCATCCCAATAATATTATCGCGATAACCTAACTTACGATATAATTGTTGCGCGTTATTGTTAGCAATTAACAAATGCCCTTCTTTATCAAAGATTAAAAGCGCTTCAGCTAATTGATCAATAAACAATGCATCTACTTGATTTGTTGATTCTTCAGACTGACACCGATTTAGCTCTCCTTTTTGCAAATCAGATTGAATCACTCCTTCCGCTGCGGTTTCAACAATGATCACACCAATGGTTCGATGTTCATTACGAATGGGATAGATGCTTTGTTTAACTAATCTGTTTTCTTGGGTAACAGCAAGTAAACCAATACTATTTAGATTTGTTTGCATTGTACGCAACACACCTGGTTCGTTTTCTAATAAAGCTTCCATCCCTACCACATTACTGCTATATAGAGATTTAGTTTCTGTGGCCGGTTTATGGTAAACAACGAGCGCTTGTTGTGATATTTTTTTGTAAACATCAATAAATGCATCTGCATCCTTGTATAATGAAGTTTCCGACAAATAATTTGCTGTTCTTTGTAATTCTTCAATATCTTGTTCTGAAAGGTTAGTATACTGTCTACATAATTGCACTAAATTTTCCATTTATTCATCATCCGTTACAATTAATTCCGCAATTTCACCCATACGGGCGCGCTTGTTCATACTAAGTGTTCTTAACATTTGATAAGCTTCTTTTTCAGAAATATGATTTTCTCTTGCAAGAATTCCTTTTGCCCTTTCAATAATCTTTCGTTCTTCTAATTTCAAACTCAATTTATCGATTTGGCGTAATAACAACTGCGTTTGCTTACCTCTTTCAATACTCATTTCTATGGTTGGAATTAATGATTTTTCATCTATTGGTTTAACCAAATAACCCATTCCACCAAGTTTCTTAGCTTTTTCCGTATTTTGTATATCACTATAAGCAGTTAAAAATACTATACTATCTGCTAATCGATCTTGAACAATTTTTTTCCCAGCCTTTAACCCATCTAAAATCGGCATTTTAATATCCATTAATACTAAATCTGGATGTGTCTTTTTACACACTTCAATCACTTTAAAACCGTCTGCTGCTTCACCTACTACCTCATAGCCTGCTTCTACCAAAATATCACAAATATCCAGTCTTGTAATAGGTTCGTCATCGACTATTACAATTCGTCCATCCATTTTCTTTACGCCCTTTTCCTTTCAAAACTATGTTCTAGTAATTTTACAAGTTACGGAGAAGTTTAAAATCTGTTTCAAAGCTTCAATTACCGCTTGCAATGCTGCTTCAACCGAACTGATGTCTCCAGAAATAACAACTGAGCCAGAAAATCGATCAATAAACCCGATTTGGATATCGCCTTTTTTTGTAGCAATATCTACAGCGATAATTGCTGCCTCGCTTGGGGTAATTGTTAAAATCCCCAATGCATTACTTGTGCCTTCGAGCAATCCCAACTTGGTATAGATCTCTTTGTTGGGACTAGCAATAATATGCGCCAATGTAACCTGTTTTCCAGGAACATATTCTTGAATCATTCGTTGTTTTTCTTCCAACTAGACTCGCCCCTTTAATTTAGCAAATTAAAAATTCTTGACAAAATCTCCATGGATAACGCTTTCATTTTTTGTAATAAAAACATTTCCCACTCCTAAGGCACGCCATTACGCTATCCACATTGTATTTTATCGAATAAACGCTGTCAATTACTCACAATACAGTATTTAGAATTTTCACAATATCTTCCGAACTTGGCTTAACAGCGTTTGTTCGAGTACATGCATCTTCTAATGCAGCCTCTGCAATTTTTTCGTTATTTTCCTGAACTTTTTCTTTTCCTAAACCGTATTCAGTAAAAGTAGCGGGCATGTGTAATCTTTTCCTTAGTTGCTTAACTTGACGAATTAGTTGTTGAACTCCTATACGAGCATTCGTTGTCTGTGTGGAACCAATACAATTAGCTAGATGCATATAGCGTTTTGCCGTTGCTTCATTTATCACTTTACCTTTTACAAGTCCGCTGTTAAAGGCTATTACTTCTGGCAAAATTATTGCATTCATACGTCCATGTGGAACATGCAATCGCGCTCCAGCAGCATGTGCTATTCCGTGGTTTATACCTAAAGAAGTCACGTTAAACGCCATTCCTGCCATGCAAGAAGCAATATGCATATTTTCGCGCGCTTGCTTATTCTGTCCGTCTCGAAAAGCAGTTTCTAAATTATCAAAAATTAAACGGATTACCTTTTCACATAATGCGTCTGCTATATCATTAGCATTGGTTGAAACGTATGATTCAATCACGTGCGTTAGTACGTCCATTCCAGTATCGGCTGTAATTTGAGGCGGGACACTCATAACTAAATCTGTATCTAAAATAGCAATATCTGGCTGAATTTCATCTGTAACTAACGGGATCTTAGTTTCTGTTTCAGCAATTGTAATAACAGAAAAATTAGTTACTTCCGAACCTGTTCCGCTAGTAGATGGTATAGCAATAAATTGATCCACTTTCATATTCATTGTGCGCTTACCGAAAAATTTCATTGCTTTAGCAGCATCTATTGCTGAACCTCCACCTAATGCAATAATTACATTTCCATCAAAATCAACGAACTGATTAATTCCTAAAACAATATTATCAATCGGCGGATCAGGAACAATGTCACTGAAAATTTGATATTCACTATGTATCAGGTGTTTCGTCACATTTTTTACAAATTCACTTTCAACCATAAATGGATCTGTTACTATAAAAACACGTTTTCCTTGTAATGATTCAAGTTTTGATAACACATTTTCTCCTACCCATAACTCTGTAGGAAAATTAATACTTTTCATATCAATTCCTCCTAAATTAAGGTAATAAAAAACGCTTCAAACAAACGAAAAAAACGTCTGTTTGAAGCGCCCTTGCTTCTTTTAAATATGTACGCCATTGTACACCAATTTTTCATTTACAGTGTACAACACCCACAATTCATTTTCAAATAAAAAGGGGATGTAGCCGTACACCATTGTACTTGAAATCTATTTCAGCATTGAAAGACCAGCCCAAATCCCCAAAAGCACTTCTACGTGCCAATACATGGTTTAACACAAATATTCTGGGCTGGATTTTCAATACAAACTCCGTCAAGAAACATCCTATTTTACCTCGAAACAGCATGCCCAATAATGAAAAAAATGAAAAGACCTGGCTTAAAAGCAACATTGCTTTATCACAGTGGCGGGACCGTGCCAGATTCTCACTGGCTTCCATTCATAATTTCCATGAAATACTCGCTTAACCTGCTTAAAAGGTACCATACTTTGTTTTAAAAAACAACTATTTTATAATCCATCTTCTTTAATTTTATGGAAAACTTTTTCACTTCGTTCATAAAAAACATCTGGTTGTTTAGCTTGTACATTTAAATAGCGAGCTAAGGCGTAAAAATAATCTGACAAACGATTTGTAAAAATTAAAACTTGTTCATTTATTTTAGTTGTCCAGTTTAGCCGAACAATGGCACGTTCTGCTCTTCTAGCAATAGTTCGCGCAACATGAACCATACTTGCTGCAGACGTCCCACCCGGTAAAATAAATCGATCTATATCTGGCGACTTTTCTGTATATTCATCAATTCGATCTTCTAGCCAAGTGATACTTTCTTTTTGTAATTTGAACGGTCGCTTTAATTCAATTGGCGTAGACAAGTCAGTTCCCACGTCAAACAGAAGATTTTGTAACACTGCTAGTTCATTTTTCACTGCTCGATTTTCTGGTGCTAATTGACTAATAATATAACCCACCCACGAATTTAGTTCATCAATTGTTCCATAACTTTCAACACGATCTGAATCTTTCGAAACCGTTGAACTACCAACTAACTTTGTCATGCCCTTATCGCCTGTTTTTGTATAAATTTTCATTGAATCTATTCCTCCTCTAAATAGTTAATTAACTCTTGTAACCCAGTTTTTTCCACAGAAGAAATCTCAAAAATTTTTGTTGCTCCAGCACTTTGCAAATGTTGACGCACACGTTGTATCTGATCCTTATCTTTTGCTAAATCCATTTTTGTAAGTATTCCTATAATTTCTTTTGGAAAAATACTACCAAATCCTGGTGAAAATACTTGTTGTGTTTCAACTACACTCTGAACTAATCCAATCACATTTGCTTCTGCTGCAGTAACATTTAATGCATTATAGTACTGGCGATGTAAAATGAATTCTCCTGGAGTATCAATCATTTCTGCATGAAATTCTACTGCTTGTGTTTTGTCATATACTAATTCTTTTCCTTCCAATGCCTGACACAAAGTTGTTTTTCCACAGCTAATAGCTCCCATAAAAATAATTTTTTTCATAACTTCCTCCACAATAAAAGGAGTCTAAAACAAGCGTAGTTACGCATTGTTTTAGGCTCCTTTGCCGTTTAATTGAAACACACCTTTGTATTTCTTGCTGAATTCATTTAATGAAACTGCATGCCGCCATCAACAATAATAGTCTGTCCAGTTACATAATTCGAATCTGGACCAGCTAAAAATGACACTGCTGCTGCAACATCCTCAGGTTCTGATAAACGTTTCAAAGTGATATCCTTAGCAAATTGTTGCATTCCCCATTCATCGTCCTTACCAGCGTTTTGTCCAACGTTATGGGCAATATCTAACATCATTGGTGTCCGAACAATTCCAGGCGCATAGGCGTTAACTGTAACTCCAATTTCTGCCAAATCACGCGCAGCTACTTGAGTAATTCCGCGGACAGCAAATTTAGTACCTGAATATAGAGCCAGATTGGGATTTCCTACTACCCCAGCTTGTGAAGTAGCATTGATAATTTTTCCACCATGTCCCAATTTTTTAAATTGTTCAATAGCCGCCTGAATTCCCCAAAGCACTCCACCAACGTTGACATGATAAACCTTGTCAAACTGTTCCGGCGTAATTGTATCAATCGGTGTTGTTGGACCTAGACCAGCATTGTTAACAACTACGTCTAATCCACCTAATTTCTCAACGGTTGCTTGAATTCCCGCAAAAACATTATCACGATCTGCTACATTAACGATAACTGGAAATGCTTTTCCGCCATTGTTAGTAATCTTTTCCGCAACTTTATTAGCTGTTTCTGCATTTAAATCTGCTACAGCCACCGCAAAGCCATCGTTTGCTAGTCGTAGCGCAATTGCTTCGCCAATTCCTTGTCCTGCTCCTGTTACAAATGCAACTTTTGATCCATTTGCCATAACTTTCACCTCTTCGATTGATTCAATCACCAACTATTATTTAGCGTCAGCTTGCGCAACTGCAGTCATTGCAAGGGCGTTAATATAATTTAGTGGTTGGTCATAGTTTGGTTGGAAGAACATATCAACCATTGATAAATCATCAATCGTCATCTTGTTTTGAATTGCTAGTGAAATTACGTTTGCAGATTGAGCACAGTCATATTCACTGTAGAATGAACCACCTAAAACAACACGAGTTTCAGGATCCCAAACTAAACGCATCAAAATTGGTGTTGTTGAAAGCATGAATTCTGGACGATAGTCTTGTTCTAAGGTTACAGAATCCACTTCTACGCCACGTGCTTTTGCAGCACCTACTGTAAGACCTGAACTAGCCATTGTCTTACCAAAGAGAGCTACAGCTGAACTAGCTTGTGTACCAAGATATTTCATCGTTGGTTTTTCGATATTATGTCCAATCAAAATTCCTTGGCGAACAGCATTAGTTGCAAGCGGAATGTAATCGTCCTTGCCAGTTGGATTGTAATGCACAACTGATGAATCTCCAGCAGCAAAAATGTCAGGGTTAGAAGTTTGCATGTATTCGTCAGTGATAATTGCACCATTCTTCAACATGTCTACTTTACCCTTTAATAGTTCTGTGTGAGGACGGAAACCAACACAAAGGACTGCATAGTCAGCAGTGTAACTACCCTTATCAGTCTTTACAGTAATTTGGTCATCGCCACTAAATCCTTGAACCATCTCGTTCATTGCTAATTTAACACCATGGTCAGTGTAATCTTTAGCTACGCGGTCAGAAATTTCTGGATCAAAGTTCTTTGCCAAAACGCTTGGAAGTCCATCAATCAACGTAACTTCGCGTCCAGTTAGTGCATATTGTTCAGCAAGTTCTGCTCCAATGTAGCCCGCTCCAATAACAATCACTGATTTAATATCATCATCAATGCGTTTTAATTCAGCAGCATGTGCCCAATTCTTGCAAAGTTTAACCCGTTTATTATCGATACCTTCGATTGGTGGGATGATTGGTGCTGAACCAGTTGTCACTACCAATTTGTCGTAAGTATTCGTTGTTACTTCACCTGTTTTTAAGTCTTTTACTTCAAGAGTTTTATTATCTGGATCAATGCTAAGAACATCGTGTTCCATATTCATCTTGGCACCAAGTTCTGTAAGGGCTTCTGGTGATGAATAGAACATCTTGTCTGGATCTGAAACGTGGTTACCTACCCAAAGGGCGATCCCACAAGAAAGGAATGACAAATTATTATTACGTTCGTAAACCGTTACTTCATAATCGGGGTGCTCAGTTAAAATCTGTTGTGCTGAAAAAGTACCTGCATGTGTACAACCAACAATTGCTATTTTCATAATTAACTAACCTCCTATTGTCTATACTTAAATATTAAGCGTTTTCATAATTTTGTCAACTCAATCACAAATAATGA
>JALAGR010000187.1 GCA_022712335.1 Pediococcus sp.
GTAAAACAGGTAATTAATTTACATGGTCATATCCACCATTACAGCGTAAATATTAAGGAAAATATTAATGTGGGTGTGGATACTCCTGAAAAAGATTATTTAGATTATGCGATTCCATTTGGGGCGCCATTTTCTGAATCTGACTTAGAACAAATCATTAGTGGTAAAAAAATTGATTTCAAAAAGAGGAAGTAGGCGTTGACCTTTCCTCTTTTTTTATTTAGGATAAGTTTTATATTGATGAGTGGAGAATTTAGATGAGCAAGAAAACAAATGAAGAATTATCTGAAATGAGAAGACCGGTCATTAATAAGGTTAATCGAGTTAGTGATGATGAAATCTTAATCAACGATCATGAATATCGCTTAGAAGAAAACTATCGTGAAGCATTTGATGAAGAATTACTTGCTGAACGTTTTGTAGGTTTATTTAGTAGATATGATTTTCTGGTAGGAGATATTGGTTCTGGACAGCTTCGGCTAAAGGGATTCTATGCGGATGATATGTTGGTTCCAAACGATATGAAAATTAGTAGAGTGCAAGACTACTTATATGAATATTGTGGATATGGTTGTCCTTACTTTATTTTACGAAATATGCAAATTAATGAGCGTGCTAAAAACAAATGGTTAAGAGAACAAAAAAAGGTAGCTCCTAAAAAGAAAAATAATAAGGGACGTCAACCTAAGAAAATCAAGAAAAGCCGTAAACCAGTATCAAAGCGTAACAACGAGGTAGTGGGTGTAGGTAAAAAGAAAAAACAAAAAACATTTACGATTAGGGAGAAAAAGTAAACAATGATTAATAATTACGGCGGATATTTAATTGATTTAGATGGAACGATTTATCGTGGGAAAGAAAAAATTCCTGCTGCAAAACGATTTGTTGAAAGGCTTCAAGAAAATAACATTCCATTTTTATTTTTAACTAACAACACGACGAAGACGCCAGAAGATGTTGCTAGGAATCTAAGAGACAATCACGATATTAAAGCTGAACCAGAAAATGTATATACTGCAGCTTTAGCTACTGCAGATTATTTGGACGGAATTGCTGATGAAAATCATCGTAAAGTTTATATCATTGGTGAACTAGGGCTTAAGCGTGCGATTTTATCAAAGGGATTTGAAATGGATGAAGATAATCCAGACTACGTAGTTGCTGGATTAGACTATGATGTTACTTACCACAAATTTGAAATTGCTACCTTAGCAATCAAAAAGGGCGCTAAGTTTATTGGTACTAATGCAGATACTAATTTACCTAATGAACGTGGATTAGTTCCTGGTGCAGGATCTGTGATTGCTTTGTTGGAACGTTCAACACAGCAAAAAGCCCTATACATTGGTAAGCCTGAAACAATTATTATGGAAAAAGCACTAGCAGTTACAGGGCTAACTAAGGACCAGGTCGTAATGGTTGGTGACAACTATATGACAGATATTTCTGCAGGAATTAATTTTGGGATTGATACGTTACTCGTTTATACAGGAGTTTCAACTAAGGAGTTAGTTGCACAACAAGCTATTAAACCAACTCATGAAGTTGATAGCTTTGATGAATGGCAATAGGATTTTGGCGACGGCTGCTATATACGCTGATATTGGATATTGCCGGATTAAGTAGCGCAATTTTCGCGACAATTAATGCAGTCTTTTTGTTTAGAATATCGCTTACTGCACATGTTGCCAGAACGGTAGGGATGTCAGTTGGTAAAATTATGGATAACTATTATCAACTAATAGGTTATCTGGAATTTCCGTGGGTTCATAAGTTGCGATTAAGCGATTTTTCGTTTTCTGAGCATGGGTTAACTCACATGGCAGAGGTAAAAAATCTGTTTATGGTAAATATGATAGTGATGGTAGTATCGATTTTTGCAGCGATATGTTTGTATCGTTATATTGCTAAAAATCAAAAATGGTGGGAATTAGTTGGAGGATTGCAGAATTCGATGATTCTGGTGCCGATAGTAATCGTCTTTGTTAGTATTGATTTTGACCATTGGTTTATTCTTTTTCACCAAGCATTTTTCAATAACAACTACTGGATTTTTGATCCAAGTATAGATCCAATCATTAACGTATTACCGGACAGCTTTTTTACAAGCTGTTTTATCTTCATGTTCGGATTATTCGAATTGTATTTATTAATTTCATTTTGGGTAGCAAAAAAGCAGGTCAACTAGGCCTGCTTTTTTATTTTTGATTTAGCAAAGGAAATAATAGCTGGGATGAGGGAAACGATAATGATTCCAATTACTACAAGCGAGAAGTGCTCTTTTACAAATGGGATGTTACCAAAGTAGTATCCAGCACCACAACAAATTGCAACCCATGCAATATTACCAATGATGTTATAACGAATAAAATCTTTATATGGCATGTTCGAACCAGCAGCAACGAATGGCGCAAAAGTTCGAATGATTGGCATAAAGCGAGCTAGGGTGATTGAAATATTACCATGCTTTTCAAAAAAGTGCTCAGCCTCAGCCATTTTCTCATCACTAATGAATTTACCAAAGAAGTGATGCTTTCTTAATGCCATACCAACATGTTTACCAAGATAGAAGTTTAATGAATCTCCTAATAGCGCTGCTAAACAGAAAAGTCCAACAAAAATCCAAACGTGTAAGCCATATTCTGGTTTAGCAGAAAGTGCGGTAGCTGCGAATAAAAGTGAATCGCCCGGTAAGAATGGAAGAATTACGGCACCAGTTTCGATGAAGATAATCGCAAAGAGAAATAAATAAGTTAAATCTCCAAAGCTATTTACGATGGTTACGAGATGGGAATCAATGTGTAAAACAAAATCGATGAGAACTTGCAAAATATCATTCCTTTCAGATGTTCCATATTCA
>JALAGR010000188.1 GCA_022712335.1 Pediococcus sp.
ATCTATGAGTTCATCAATGAAGAAAAGTAGTGAAATTAAGAATTTGAAATCAGAACTTGAGGCCACTAATCGTGAATTAGCTCAAAAAACTGAAGAGTTAGAGCGACGCAAGAAAAATGCAGATACTCAATTAGGTCGTTAGTAAATGGAGTGAATTTCACAGAACGATAAAATTTATCGGATAAGCTAGAGTATTTAATCAAACTAGCGGAGAATCGTGGATTTTTTTGGTATAATTATAAATCGCAATTAGTAAACACGAAAGGATGACGTCTAATTTAGACGTGCGGTTTAAACATGGTTAAAAAGTCAGGTAAATTTATTAAATATGGTGCTTTATTGCTTGGTAGTTTAGCAGTTATGACCGTAATTTTTACATATATCCTTAATATCAATAAATTTGCTGGCTTAACTGGTGATGATTTTTTATACCATTTCATTTATACAGGAGAGTGGCCAGCTAAAACTGGGGCAACGGAATACCATAATTTATTTGATTGGATGAAGGCCATCCATACGCATATGACCCAGTGGAATGCGCGATTCACCTCGATCGTGTTTGAAATTGCGGCGATGCAGTTTCCAAAATGGATTATTAATATTGTTAATACCATTGTCTTTCTAGTTGTCGGATTTGAAATCAACATATTGGCAAGTGGTAAAAAAGCTATTTTTCGACCATTACAACAGTTCGCCATCTATCTATTAATGTGGTTTTTTCTAGCTGGATTTGGGAGTACGGTGCTGTGGGTGAGTGGAACATCTAACTACCTATGGCCAGCCGTATTGATTCTAGGATTCTTTATTCCATATCGTTTTGATTATCACGTTAAGCGACATCATAACATAATGGCATGGCTGATTCTGATATTAGGTGTGCTAGTCGGAATGTCGAACGAGGTTGGAAGTTCAACGTCAATTCTAGTAGTGGCATTCTTCACCATTTGCAATCGCTCTAAGAAAAATTTCAATGATTTGTGGTGGAAAACAGTCGGAGTATTGGCCAATGCCATTGCTTTCATCTGTATGCTGAAAATGTCTTCTGGTTCAGCAGAAACTAAGAATTACGGTGCGGGCGATGGTTTGATTTACCATCTACGGATGATTATCGCCGATACGATTACTTACTCTGGACCACTAATTTTAGTGACCATCATTTTAGGAATATTGATTATTATTAGTCAGTATCGACTATTCAAAAAAGTTATTGTGGCAGAACCATTGAATGAAATCGAACAAGCAACCGCTAGTGGAATTATCTTTTTTATCAGCGGTTGCGCGGGAGTAGGGGCGATGATCATCTCACCTGTCTTATTCCCACGTTTGTGGTTTGCTGTAAATATTTTAATGATTGTCTCGTTGTTTAATTTCTTTGAAGCATATCAGCTTTTACGCAAGCGGAGTGCGTTTACGTATGGAATTTTGGTGTTGGCAGTTGTTGGATTAGCATATCTAGCGATTCCTAGCTACCACTTTCATATGGAAAACCTAAAAGAATCGTACAACGTATTTTACACGCATGAACAGCTTGCAAAAGAAGCTCGCGCTAAGGGTGAAAAAGTGGTCAAAATGCCTGGAATTCAAATTACGACCGACCTATATAATCCGTATGATGGAACCCCATATATCATGCCAGGTAATAAGAAATTATGGGCTAATACGTGGATGGCATGGTACTGGAAAGTTGATCGAATCGTGTTAGATAACTCGGTGCCCGTACGCCAAACACCTCAAAAAGATTTCCCCTTAATTACCAATGTCGAAAAATTTTATGAGGAACATATTGCACATGAAAAGAAATTGCAAAACTTCCGATTCCCTCAAATTACGGACAAGCCTAAATATGTTCGTTCGATCAAGGACAGTGCAGTGCCGAAGAGTGTCAATGCGAAGCTAGATAATAGTAATTTGCCAGCTAATAAGCCATGGTTGAGAAATGCGTTGATTCGTTATATTAATGTTTCAACTAATAAAGTGGTGGGAACCGAGCGCATCAGTTCACCTTATAACCAAAAATATAATATTTCCAATGCTTCGATTGTTGGATATGATACTTTGGATAGTAATCCTAAATCATACACGTTTACTAAGAAGTATGATCAAATTATTGACCTGAAGGTGAAGCCCCGAACTAAATATGTTACATTGTATTTCAACCAAGTTGATCACGATGGGAAACATAAGAAATCAACGCTGTATGCAACGACGTATTTCCTAGCTAAGACTGGACAAACGGCTACGATTCAGGCACCAACTGGATTTAGATTTAAGAACGGGAAAACCGTTCGGAAGCTAGATATCAAGGATAATACGGGCGAAGTCTTGTATGAAGTAACTAAAATACCATTTAAGGAACATCTTAAAGATTATCGTGGATACTTTATTTTAGGAATTTTGATGTTCATCTTGTTTATAATAGATATCGGAATCGCTTGGATTAAAAAATTAATCAATCAGCAACGCGAAAAACAAGAATAAAAAGGCTTGGGGAATCAGCGATGATTTTCCAAGTTTTTTTTGTTTGGACTGACTTTGGGTGAAGACAACAAAGCTTGTTTTTAGGTTATACTATTAGCAGTGTTGTGCTTGTTCGTTTTTTATAAGTTAGTAAATGGAATCTAGTGATAGATTCTTTTTTGATGGTTGAGTTGTGTCGGCCAAAAATAATTTTAACGAAAAATCGAACAATAGGAGATTCATAATAGTGAAAGATTTAAAAAGGAATTTCGTTACATATGCAGAAAGTGCAGTGATTCCAATGGTGATTGTAATCATTGCCTACGCGATTAACGGACTATACTGGAATAGTAGCAATAGTATCCTAGCGAGCGATGCATTCACACAGGGAGCGACTTTTTTAGCAAGTTTTCATGATGTATTGCATGGAAAATTGAGTTTGCTGTACAACTGGAATGCGGGCTTGGGATTGAACTATATGGCTCTTTATAACTACTACTTAGGTGGAGTTGTGACACCTTTAGTAGGATTGTTTCCCAAGAGTCAAATCCCCAATGCTTTTTATGGTTTAACAGTGATCAAATTTGGATTGGCTGGTTTGAGTGGATTGATCTATTTAAAACGAAGCTTTAAATTTCCAAATTATCAGCAGTTAATGCTTTCGACATTTTATGCGATACTCGCATTTGGCATCGTCAATGCCGAACAAATGATGTGGTTAGACGTTTTGTACATTTTGCCAATGCTGGTCTTAGGAACGGACCTGTTCCTAAAGCAAAAGAGTTTTAAACTTATTTTCATCGCTTGGCTTTTGATGGTGGTAACCAATTTCTACATGGCATTTATTGTTGGATTGTTTATTGGACTGTATTTCTTGGTGCAATTATTCGTTTTGAAAGTACAACGAAGGGGATGGATGTTAGCTAAGTTTGCGGGGATGATTATTTGGTCAACATTGACGGGAGGAGCAGTACTGTTTCCATTAGTGGCAACCCTCATCCGAAACAAAACGGAGCTGTCTACGATCAATGGGATTTTTACTGATCGATCCAACTTATGGGATTTACCGATTAAATCAATGGTTGGTGCCTACGACGGGACTAAATTTGGTACTACACCATATATTTATGTGGGATTAATCGTTTTGATTTGTGCTGTAAGTTACTTTTTTAATCGTCAAATTACAAAGCGCGAAAAGATTGGATTTGGCATTTTGCTGCTGACAGTAGTGAGTGGATTTTATCTTCAAATCGTCAATTTAACATGGCAGGGATGGCATTTTCCAGCGATGTTTTTATATCGCTATAGCTTTCTCTGGTCATTTTTATTGATTATTTTAGCTGCCAAGGAGTTGGAAGCTGCTAATGCAGAATTGGAAAGCAAAGTCGGTGTGATTTTAGGTGCAATAATGATGGTGGCAACGCTGGGAAGCTTTGGGCACTACCAATTTATTAGTATCTGGAATTTAGTGATTACACTAATTTTCTTAGTTACGTATATTCTTTTGATTCATACTGAGTTAAAAACACCATTGCTTCAAATCGTCTTAATGGGTGTCTGCTTACTGGAACTACTCGGAAATACGGGATTAATGATTTATGGTGTGGGAAGAGAATGGCACTATCCTAGTTCAAGTTTGTTTACGAATAAATCGGAAGCAATGCAGGAATTTGCTTCTTCCAAAAATCACGCAGCTTTGCAGCGAATGGAATCGTTAGATCCAATTTCGCGCGATGATGGTATTCGTTTTAATTACGGATCAGTGAACTTTTTTTCTTCAGTGACGAACCGACCATTTGAACAAAAAATGAATGACTTTGGTTTTAAATCAAATGGAAGTAATTTGAATATGACGTATGGAAATAATACGCTGGTGATGGATAGTGTGTTGGGAATGCAAAATAATGTTGCATCTAGTGCGCTACATAAATACGGATTTGAACAGAGTACTAGGGAAGATGGTTTATACAATTATGAAAATCAAAACGCGTTGAAAAATGCAATCCTGATTAATTATGATCCAACCAAGATAAAGTTTAGTACGACGGACAATTTGGGGAACCAAAACGAGTTACTAAATTTATTATCGCGGACGAAGCAAAGTAACGATTTATTTGACGGTGCACCAATGACTTTGAGTCACGTGGCAGGCAGTAAGTTGCAGGTGAAACAGAATATCTGGAATTTGACAGGTTCAGAAACCACACCACAAATGTTGACCATGCAGGTAAAGGTACCTAAAAACAAGCAGGCGTATCTCAGTCTATTTAGAATTCAAGGTAAAGTTACTCAAATTTCGGTCTACAATGATAATCGGTTAATTGAAAATTATAATCCTGATTTAGTAGGGCAGTATGTTGATTTAGGTTATTTTAGTAAAGCGAAAACGATTAACGTGAAAGTAGTTTTAAATGGGGCGTCGGAAATTTCGTTTGTGAAACCAACGGTCGTGACACTAGATACGAAGAAATTTCAAAAGAGCGTGGATCAAGCTAAGCAGCATGAAGTCGCACTGCAATATGAAAAACGAACGGTCAAAGGTACTGTGAAGAATGTTCAGAAGAACGAAAACATGTTGTTGACGATTCCATATGATCCGGGCTGGCAAGCGCAAGTGAATGGTAAGGTGGTTAAAGTGCAGAGTTTGGATAATATGTTCTGCGTTGTTCCACTTAAGAAAGGCGTTAACCATGTTAGTTTGAAATATCGACCAGTTGGGTTTGTGTTAGGAGTTTGGTGCGGAATAGTGGGGATGTTGCTGTTTTTTGGCAGTGTTCTGGTGAAGAAGTTTTATATGAAAAACTAGCCAGTAGATAGGAGTACCTAATAGCAATGAAAAAATTGTAAGAGTTAGCCTTGCTCAAAAAATAGTAGCTGTAGCATGGGTGGTATTGATTTGCTTCTTTTTCAAAGTAGCATTTTTGATGGTGATAGTTAACGCGGCTTACTTGTTGATATTAGCTGTACTTATAATTAAGACGAAAAATTAAATAGTGTTTTGAAATTAAAACAGCCTCAAAAAGTTAGATTAACAGTCTAATTTTTTGAGGTTGTTTTTTGGATTTGCAGTTTAACGTTATTCAATTTAGCTTCGGCGGTTATAAAAAAAAACCGTGAGAGGAGCAAAAATCGCTATTACAATCACGCCGGCACCCAAGACAATCCAGGCTGATGTAGGCCAAATTCCGTGATTAAGGATGGTGTGAGACGCACTGATTACGTACGAAACAGGGTTCAGACTTACTAAAATTTGCATGAAGTGAGGTAACGTTTTTACTGGCACAAATGCGTTGGAAAGGAATGTGAGTAGTAGCATGGTCATCAGCGAAATGCTCTCTACCATGGTTGAACTTTTAGCAATCAAACCATAAAGCGCGAAAATCCAGCTTAGCGCCCAGCCGAGGAAAATATCAAGTAAGACAGCGACAGTTACCCAGCCAAAATCAGCTTCGGGACGCCACCCAATTATAAATCCAGTCGTTAATGAAACGGTAGCCGCGATAATAAGACGTAAGATATCAGCGAATAATTGGCCAGCAAGCGGGGCAGTCTGTGGAATGGGAAGTGATTTTAGCCGGTCATAAATTCCAGTGCTGATATCGTCGCTAATTTGCGTACCTGAACCTGAAGCAGCTGAAATTAACGATTGCATCAGAATCCCAGGTACTAAAAGTGGTAGATAAGAGTTCATGCTACCTGTGATGGCGCCACTGAATAGGAAACTAAATAGGAACATAAATAAAACTGGTTGAACGACCACATCCAATAGTTCATCTGGGTTATGGAGAGTCTTTAGTAGATTACGGTAAGCCATGGTTGCGGTGGTTCTAATAATATTTGTTTTGTGAGTTTTGATTTCAGTCATCATGATTCTCCTTAGTAAATTAGTTTTTGCCAGCTGTCATGCTAAAGAACACGTCGTCCATGGAAGGCTGTTCGACATTCATATTAGTTATTTTTAAATCAGCATTTTTTAAGTGATTTAAAACTGTTCCAACAGAATTAACATCGTGAAGTGGGGCAGTGATCGTGTTATCAGTCTGTTGGATTGCCACACTTAATACCTCAGTAATAATTGGTGCTGCTTGGGTTGCAGTGCGTTTATCTTTAAACATTAGGCGCAATTTATTCCCAGCAACTTTCTTTTTAAGTTCGTCGGGCGTTCCTAAATCGACCAATTTTCCATGATCAATCATTGCGATTCGGTTAGCTAATTCATCAGCTTCTTCAAGGTATTGTGTGGTTAGAATAATCGTTGAACCTGATGCGACTAATTGACGAATGGTATCCCACATTTGAACGCGAGTGCGAGGATCAAGACCAGTCGTAGGTTCGTCCAGGAAAATCAGAGCTGGACGAGCAATCAAACTGACGGCTAAATCAAGGCGACGACGCATTCCACCAGAAAAATTGGAAATAACTTTATTGGCTGAATTCACAAGTGAAAATTCCTCAAGTAGTTCTTTGGTGCGTTGTTTAGCTTCTCGACGTGAAAGTCCATTTAGACGAGCGAAGATCATTAAGTTTTCGTTTGCCGACAAATCTTCATCAATTGAGGCGTATTGACCAGTCAGCCCGAATAATGAACGAACGGTTTTAGATTCAGTTTGGACGTCGTGTCCAAGCATTTTAATTGTTCCACTTGTTGGTTTTAAAAGAGTGGTCATCATGCGAAGAACGGTCGTCTTACCAGCTCCATTAGGTCCAAGTAAGGCAAATACCTCACCACGCTTGATGTTAAATGACACGTTGTTAACGGCAATTTGTTGTCCGAAAGTTTTGGTTAAATTATTAGTTTCAATTGCATACTCTTGATTCATGCTAGATTCTCCTTAGTTTCTAATTATTGATAAGGGTCCTTGATGAAATATTATAAGGGTACTTGATTAATTAATCAACCCACCTGATTAATTTATTTTAATCTCTTGGTTTGCTTGGTATAATGGAGCTATATAGAAGTGAGAAACGGGTGGGATCGGAATGGACAAACTAGTTGAAAAGCACCAGTTAGCAGCTAAATTATTTGAATTTACGTCATTACAAAAC
>JALAGR010000189.1 GCA_022712335.1 Pediococcus sp.
CAACTCGATGGCATCCTTATAATCTTCATTTTCAACGTAAAAATGAATTAAAACATTGATTAATTCATCATCCTGTTTTAATTCATTATTAGTTTCAAGGATACGAATAGCTTCATCGTGCTGCCCAGCATCCCACGCAGCCTTTGCTTCACTAATTTTATCCGTATTATTCATCATCGTTGTTTTTGTTAACTTTCTTACCCTTCTTATGGTGTTGGTTCACTTCCATAATCACAGGTAAAATCACTGGACGACGCTTAGTTTTGTCATATAAGAATTTCCCGAGTTGGTCCCGAACATCTTGTTTTAAATGTCCCCAATCAAATTCTTTGTTATCTAAGTTAGCTTGCACAGCACGTTCAACCAAGTCAGAACTTTCTTGAATTAAATCTAAGCTTGTTTTAGCGTAGACAAATCCACGTGAAGTAATCTTAGGTTCTTTGATGATGATTTTCTTTTTACGGTCGATTGTAACCACCGCAATAAATACTCCATCTTCCGATAAAATTTTACGATCTCTAAGAACGATGTTTCCGATATCCCCTACACCAATTCCATCAATCATTGTATTTCCAACAGTAATTCCTTTGCCAAGGAACATTTCACCATCTTTATACTCTAAAACATCACCTTTAGTTGCGATGAAGATTTGGTTTTCGTTAAAACCAACTTGTTCTGCAAGTTCTTCATGAGCTGCCAAAAGACGGTATTCACCTTGAATTGGAATCAAGAATTCCGGCTTAATCAAGTTGAGCATCAATTGCAAATCATCTTTACTAGCATGTCCAGTAGCATTAACACGATCTGAAATTGACTTAACTTCTGCGCCAGCACGATATAACATGTCTTTCGTTTTAGCAAAAGTAGTTTCCATTGCATGAGAAGGGTTAGTAGCAATTACCACTAAATCACCTGATTGAATTTTTAGACTACCCTTTTTTCTGGCTGCCATCTTTTGCAATGCTTTAATTGGTTCGCCTAACTTACCAGTTTCTAAAATGATTGTTTCTTCAGGATTCAACTTATCAAGTTGACTCAAAGGAACAATTAATTCTTCATCCGGAATATTTAATTTATTTAATTCAAGAGCTGTATTAACAATTTCTTCAAGATCATGTCCTGTTAAAACGATCTTACGATCAGATTTAACCGCAGCATCAATCACTTGTTGAATTCTCAAAATATTTGAAGCTACTGAAGCAACGATAACACGTCCTTCGTGGTATTTGATGGTTTCAGCCATTACATCAGCAATGTCAGTTTCATTAGAAGAGCGGTCTGGATTTTCAGCGTTAGCAGAGTCACTTAAAAGAGCAATAACCTTCTTGCTTCCGATTTGTGCCAAACGACCAAAGTCTGTTTGATATCCTTCAGTTGCAGTCTGATCAAATTTAAAGTCCCCTGTATAAACGATTTGTCCTTCTTGACTACCTAATACGATTCCAAGAGATTCTGGAATGGTATGTGTGGTTTTAAAGAATGAAACCGTCACGTCACCAAAATCAATTTCCTTTTTGTCATCAACAACGTGGAAATTCTCAAATGCTTTAAGTTCGGGATCATCGTTAACCGTAATTTTTGCTAGGGCAATGGTCATTTCTGAACCAAAAACGGGCACATCAATTTCCTTTAAGAAATATGGTAAAGCACCGATTGCATCGGCATGTCCATGAGTTAAGAATACACCCACGATTTTTTCTTTATTTTCAACTAAATATGAAAAATCCGGAATTACGATATCAATTCCAAGTAATTCATTTTCTGGGTACTTAAGTCCACAATCCAAGATATAAATATCATCATGAATTTGAACAGCGTACATGTTTTTTCCATTTTCGCGAACTCCACCGAATGGAATTATTTTTATTGCGTCACTCATTTTTTCACCTACATAAATTATTTTTTATTTTCCGCACAATACATACTTCCTTAATTCTAGCATAGATTAAACGCCAAAAACAAAAAAGCCTCCTGAATTAACAGGAGGCAAAAAAGATACAATATTAACGACGAAGACCAAGACTCTTGATTAATTCGCGGTAACGTTGTACTTCTGTCTTACGTAAGTAAGCAAGAAGGTTACGACGATGACCAATTTTCTTCATCAATCCACGTTGTGAATGGTAATCTTTACGATGAACACGCATATGTTCGTTGATTTCGTTAATGTCAGCTGTCAAAACTGCGATTTGGACTTCAGCAGAACCAGTATCGCCTTCGTGACGAGCATACTTTGCAATAATTTCGTTTTTCTTTTCTTGTGTAATTGCCATGTTAAAACACCTCATTCTTTAAATTCCCCAAGACTGAGTAAGTCGTCGGCAGATCGACAGACTAAGTAATGGGTTTGCTTTTTATCAAGCAATACTTAGTTTAACTAAAAATTTGAAAATTTTCAAGTACATTCAAGCATTGCAATAATTACGGCTCATCTGTATAATAATATTGTTGTACTAACCATATTCTGGAGGTGAATAAAATGCCAGTTATCAAATCTGCAATGAAACGCGTTCGCACAAGCGAAAAAGCTGCTGCCCGCAACCGCTCACAAATGAGTGCAATGCGTACAAGCATCAAAGCATTCGAAATTGCTGCTACAAACAACGCTGAAAACGCTAATGAACTTTTACAAACAGCTTACAGTCGTATCGACAGAGCTAAGTCAAAAGGTTTAATTAAAGCTAACAACGCCGGCCGTAAGAAGTCACGTTTAGCTAAAATGCTTAGCAAATAAAAAAACACCGGATTTCCGGTGTTTTTTATTTCCATCCATTTTTAAATTTAACTAAGAACAACTCAAAGAGTTCCTTTGGATCTCGTTGGGTTGTTTTTAATTGCTCTTCTAAGTCAATTAATCCAATATACGCATTTTCAAGACTCTGAACATTAAATTGGCGAACGGATTGCATTGCCAACTTAATTCGGTAAGGATGGACTTTTAATTCTTGCGCTAATTTTCCTTGCGAAAAACCTCGCTCCATTAGAATTTTAACCTGTAGTAATAATCTAAATTGGCTAACTAAAGCTGCATTGATTCTTAAAGGCTGTTCTTGGTTCAAGATCAACACCGAATAGTCATCAATCGATTTACGTAAATCCCCCTGCATTAAAACGTTAATCAAATCAAAAACATTTTGGTTCAAACTCTTTGGCACTAATTTTTGAACCGCATTAAAATCAATTTTTTCAGTGTCCGATGCATAAACCGTTAATTTTTGGAGCTCGTTAACAATTTGTGCCAAATCGTTATCCGTTCTTAGAATCAGCTCGTCTAAAGCATCACCATCAATTTCGGTTTGTTTTTCATTCACATATTGTTGAATAATTTTTCGAGTATCGTCTTCCTTCGGCGAATTAGCATCGACAACTGACACAATATTTTTCAAATCTTTAACGATTTTCTTTCGTCCATCTAATTTGTCATATTTGGCAGAAATCAACATGATCGTTGATGGTTCAGGATTTTTCAAGTAATTCAGCAATCCATCTAAATTAAATTTCACTTTCGTTTTTTCGCCAGTTAAAAATACTGGGTTGTTCAAAACAACTAAACGATAATCACCAAAAAAAGGTGCAGATTGTGCATCATCTAAAATCATCCCTAAGTCGGTATTTTCAAGGTCATACGTTCCTACATTCATCACTCTTTGATCTTCGGGGATAAAATTAATAAGCTCTTTTTTAGCCGCCTCTTGAATATAATTATCAGGACCTTCAACCAAGTAAATCGGCTTTAAATCCCCTTGTTTAAGCTGTTTTCTTAAGTCAGTTAATTTCATTGGACAATACTTTCCTTTTCATCTATTCCTGTCTTCCATCTTCCCACACCATTAAAATAATATCTATAAGAAATCATTCCCTTATCTTGAGTCGAAACGTGAGGAATTCGCATTGAATCTAGACGCTCAATAACTTCTTGGTTTGGATGTCCGTAACGATTATTGCGCCCCGCTGAAACAATTGCTAAGTTGGGGGTAATCGCTTCTAAAAGTTCCGCGGAGTTCGATGTTTTACTTCCATGATGACCTAATTTAAAAATATCAACGTGTTGATTCAACATTCCACTTTCAATGATCTTATGTTCACCATTTAAATCCAAATCTCCAGTTAACAGAACTCTTTTTCCACCAAATTTACCACTCAATACTAAGGAATCTCCATTTTCACCCTTGCCTGCTTGAAATGGATATTTAATTTCCATTGGTAATCGATTGATTTTCATTCCTTGCAAACAGGTGATTACTTTCGTATTACGTACAAATGGCAATATTTTCCGTCGATAATTGTCAGTTGTCTCAACCCCGACCGGAAAAATTAATTTCTTCACCGTAAAATTATTTAAAATTTCACTCGCCTCACCAATGTGATCCACATCTTGATGTGTCAAACATAAATTATTCAATTTGGTAATCCCTATACTCTGCAAATAATTAATCGAACTATTCTTAGCAATCGTATGCTTAACTGGAGTAGTATTTTTTCCGAATTGCATTTTTCCGCCTGTATCAACCATCGTTATCGTCTGATTAAATGGTTCTCGAACCAAAATGCTATCTCCTTGCCCAACATCAAAAAAAGTAATTTCGCCAAATGGATCCAGTTTAAAGAAGCCCCATAATCCCATCCATATCACACAATAGGTTGTTAATAGTCTTTTTTTCAAGCAACCTTGATCCATTGCAATAATCTTTAAAGCTAAAACTACTGTAATCATTGTCAATAAACGGCTAGGCTTTCCCACGTGAACCAATCCCGGCAAACAATCTAATATGTTCAATCCTGCCTCAAATACCATAATAATCGGATTTAATACTACGGCTAACTGGGGTATTGCAAATGCAATAATGACAACTGGAACCACTATACTTGAAAAAATTGGAACAACAATTAAATTAAAAAATACCGTCAGTACGTGAATTTTATACGTTGAAAATAAAATGATCGGTAATTCAACTAAAAATAACTTCAAAGACGTTTTCCAGTTGCTATCCATTGTTTGCATAATTAACACAAAAGACAATAAGTAGCTAAGCTGTCCGCCCATTTGTAATAACACAAATGGATTAATCCATAAATTAGCTAGTAGTACTACACACCAGCCGTCAATCGAACTAAATGATTTCATTGATAACTTTTTGGCAATCAGTTGCACC
>JALAGR010000190.1 GCA_022712335.1 Pediococcus sp.
AAATTTCACTTGTTGAAACCCTCTTATTCCCATTCACTTCAAATTTTTGAACTCGACTAATGGGCGTAAAAAAATATCCACAGATTAATATTACCGCTACTACAACGCTCCCAATAATAATTCGAGCTTTGCGTGTTAAAATCGGCTCATATTTTTTAGTTGTCTTTTTAACCGTATTTTGTTTCTGCTCACTCTTTTTACCGAACGCTTTTTTAAGCTCTATTCGATTTTTTTTAGTCTTAGAGCGACTATTTCTAAGGCTACTTCTACTAGCGGCTTTGTGCTCTTTTTGATATTTAGCCCATGGAGTTAGATTTTCATCTTTTTTCTTTCTCATACCACTACCTATATCTGCTTACTAACCGACTTTAAAACATCATAAAGTTTTTCAGCGGCCTGTGGTTGACCAATCTTCTTAGCATTAGCTGCCATTGAATTTCGGAAATCATGATCCAGCATCAATGTATCCAATTTATTAATTAAAACTTCGGAAGTAAGCTCACTTTCCTTGATAATTTCAGCAGCATCACGTTCGACTAAACTCATTGCATTTTTAGTTTGGTGATCATTAGTTACATATGGACTAGGTATTAAAATTGATGGAATACCTAATGAAGTAATTTCAGCTAAACTAGTTGCTCCGGCACGACCAACGATAACTTCGATGTTCGCAAGAATTTCTGGCATATTAGCAATATACGGTAAGATTGCTACCTTACCTTGATATTTACTTAAATCCATCCCTTTTGTTAATCGGTCAAAATGAACTCTTCCTGTAACAAATAAAGTTTGGTATGGTCGCTCAAAGAGGTCCCCTAGCGTATCCATAGTAACCTGATTAATCTTTTCAGCTCCTCGGCTTCCACCAAAAATCAAAACAGTTGGTATTTCATCACTCAAGCCAAATTGACTTAATCCACTTGGCGTAATTTGAGCAACTTCTGTGGCACGAGGGTTTCCAGTTAAAACAACCTTTTTAGCAGGGAATTGAGTTGCAGCTGCATCAAATGAAATAGCAATTTTCTTAACAAATTTGCTCAAAAATTTATTAGTGACTCCAACCACACTATTTTGTTCATGAATAACAGTTGGTATCCCCATCATACTTGCTGCGAATACAACAGCGCCACTGACGTATCCACCTGTTCCTAAAACTACATCAGGTTTAAATTCCTTGATCATCTTTCGTGCTTTAACAACGCTACTTAAGAAAAGTCCAATCGTTTTAAAATTCTCAAGTGAAAGTGATCGTTTAAAGCCTTGAATTTCGATTGTTTTAAAATCAATTCCACTATCTGGAACAATTTTACTTTCCAATCCCTTGTTTGTTCCAACGTATAAAACCTGTGAATTCGGCTCATTTTGTTTAACTTGCTTAATAAGGGCTAAGGCTGGATAAATATGTCCTCCAGTTCCTCCACCTGAAACCATCAGTCTCATTTAACTATTCCCCTTTATGTAATTTTTGGACTGCATCGATAAATTCATTGCCACGTTCTTCAAATGTTCGATATTGATCCCAACTAGCCGCTGCTGGTGAAAGTAAAATAACATCCCCATCTTGACTATCTTGGTACGCAATTTCAACTGATTCGCTAACTCTTGAACTATTTTTAATAATTGAAATTCCAGCTTTTTGAGCTGAGGCCTTGAACTTTTCAGCAGTTTCACCATTCACGATCACTTCTTTTACATTAGGTCCTAAGTCAGGAATCAATCGATCAAAGTCATCCCCGCGATCAAGCCCGCCAGCAATCAAAATTATAGGTTTCTTGAAAGATCGTAGTGCAACTTGAGTAGCTTCAATATCTGTAGCTTTAGAATCATTATAAAATTGACGACCGTTGAAGTTTTCAACGTATTGAATACGATGTTTTACTCCACCAAAAGTTGTTAGAATTTGCTTAATATGTTCCGTGCTTACTTTTTTTATTTTTGCTACTGCAATAGCTGCCAGCGCATTTTCAATATTTTGTTCGCCAGGAATTCCAATCTCGTTGGCATCCATAATTAACTCATTTTTAAAGTAAAGCTTCCCATCACTTTCATAGGCTCCTTTTTTAGTTAATCCTTGGCGAGAAAATGGTACCACTTGAGCTTTCGTTCTTTGAGCTAATTCTTGCCATTCGGGATTATCCCAATTGATTATAAAGTAGTCATCTTTAGTTTGATTTTTGGTAATATTCATCTTGTCGTTAACATAATTTTCCCTAGACTTGTGCCAATCTAAATGACTAGCAAAAATGTTATTAACAACTGCGATATGTGGGTGTAAGTGATCGATACCAGCTAGCATAAAACTAGATAATTCCATTACCACTTGATCGTTAGCTGTAGCTCTTTGAACAACAGTCGTCGCAGGAACACCAATGTTTCCTGCCACGTATGCTCGACTTTCTTTAGTATCTAGCATTAATTGAACCAGTGTTGTAACAGTAGTCTTCCCATTACTTCCAGTAATACCAATTAATTCGCTATCCATTGCCCAATATGCTAATTCTGGCTCTGACACAATTTTAATATTTTGAGCTTGTGCTTCAACTAAAACTGGATTGGTATATGGAATTCCAGGATTTTTTACAATTAATTCAATTTCATAACGACTTAAGATATCATCTGGATGTTTACCGATAATCATCTTGATATCATGAGTAATAAGTTTCTTAAGTAACTCCTGTGGTTGATAAGTGCTTGCATCATTAACTAAAACGTTTGCCTTTAATTTATTCAACAAAAGAGCGGCACTTACTCCGCTCTTTGCCATTCCTAAAACTAGAATATTTTTACCTTCTACATCTTGTACAGACTTCATCTTAAAGACTCCCTATAAAATACTAATTAATGTAATTACTGAACCAATTAGTCCAACAATCCAGAAAACAATATCTACTTTCCATTCACTCCAACCAAGCATTTCAAAATGGTGATGAATTGGACTCATTTTAAAAATACGACGCCCAGTTAGTTTAAACGAAAGCACTTGAAGAATTACACTCAAAGTTTCTAAAACAAAAACAATTCCTACTAAAATCAATGATAGTTCTTGATTTAAAAGGATTGAAACAGCTGCTAATGCGCCACCTAAAGCTAAAGAACCCATGTCCCCCATGAATACCTTCGCAGGCTTATGGTTAAAAATTAGGAATCCAAGCATTGAACCAACAACTGCCATACAGAAAATCATAACGGGCATATTTTGTTGATGAGCTGCAATGATTGCGTATGTTCCAAAGGCAATCGTTGACAACCCTGCCACTAATCCATCTAAACCATCCGAAAGATTAACAGCATTCGAAAAACCAGTAAGCCAAAAGATGATAAATAATGCATACCAACTACCCAAGTGCCACACACCTAAACCGGGGATTGCTAATTGAAGAGAAAATCCAGTTTCTTTGATTACAAAGAAGAAAATTAATCCCCCAACAATTTGTCCGAGTAACTTTTGCCAAGCTTTAAAACCCTCATTTTGGCGTTTGAGTAATTTGATACTATCATCCCAACAACCAATCAATCCGAATTCAAGCAATACAAAAAGTAACATCCATAAACTTACTTCTGCACCGTGGAAAATGATTCCCGTTACCAAACTAGCAACGATAATTGCCACAATAAATACTAGTCCTCCCATTGTTGGAGTTCCAGATTTCTTTTGATGCCACTTAGGTCCTTCTTCGCGAATCATTTGTCCTTCATTACGCGCTCTGACGTAATTAATAAATTGAGGCATCCCTATCAAGGTTACTAGTGCACCTAAAATTAAAGCTGTTCCATTAATCATTTTTTTCTCCTAATCTACTTCTTAAGACTTACAGTCAATGTCATTCCAGATTTTACTGGGCCACCTTTAGCAACTGACTGACTTGATACAAATCCTTTACCACTATATTTCACTTCAATATTAAACATATTAGCTAATTTCACGACGTCGTTTTTCGACCATCCTGACAGATCTGGCATTGTTACCGTCCCGCCAGTATTTAAAATCACTCGTTGTCCAACCAGAATATTAGTTCCTGCACTTTCAGATTGTTCTGTTACAGTCTGTCCATTACCTAATGTAACAACTGCTACATTATTTTTACCTAATTCTTTCTTTGCATCTGAAGCATCTTTACCAATCAAGTTGGGTACTTCAATTGAACTGTTAAGTTCAGACTTGGCCGTTTGTTGGTCTTGTTCAAGCGCTTGCTTCATTACTGGACCAAAGATTTCGTCAAGTAGCTGTGTTGCAGTTTTATCTTTGATCACTGGTTTTTTCATGGTGATGTACATAATATATTTAGGATTCTTAGCTGGTGCCATCCCAGCGACTGAATACAAATAACTATCGTCACCCATTGAATAACCACCACTAGCATTAGCAACTTGTGCCGTACCAGTTTTGGCAGCAATCTTGTAACCTTTGATCTTAAAGTCCGAGCCAATTCCATACGACTTATATACAACGTCTTCCATTAGCTTCCGTACCTCTTTGGCAGTACTTGCCTTAATTGGTTTACCTAGGTTTTTAGTTTTCATTTTGTAAGTTGTCTTGCCGGTATTAGGATTAACAATTTTTTTGATAAATTGTGGTTTAACCATTTTTCCGTTATTAGCAACCGCCGTAAAACCTTGCAACATTTGAATAGCGGTCACGTTGACCGCTTGTCCAAACGCCGTGTTGGCTTGTTCAATTGGATAATCAAATTGAATACTTCCATCTGATTCGCCTTCTAAACCAGAGTTAGTTGATTTCAATAATTTAAACCGGTTAATATACTTTTTCCAAGTTTTGGCACCCATTTTTTGCTCTAGACGTGCCATCGCAACGTTACTAGATAACGCAAAACCTTTGGCATAACTAATTACGCCCCAACCCTGTGTTTTCCAATCGGGAACGATCTTACCATCAATTGTGTAAGTTCCTGAACGATAAGTCGCATCAGGATCAAAATTTCCACTATCAATGGCTGCAGAAGTAGTAAAAATTTTCATCGTTGATCCGGGTTCAAAAGTATCCTGAACTAGCGCGTTGTTCCATGCTTTAGAAAGACCTTTTTTAGTCGAGGAATTGAAGGTTGGCCTCTGTGTTGTAGCCAAGATTGCACCTGTTTTAGCATTCATAATTGTTGCACTGATTGCTTGTGAAGCTGACTCCGATTGAACCTTGCTTACTACATTTTCCATAATATTTTGGAGACGTTGGTCAATCGTCGTGTAAATTGTACTTCCATCTCGAGCTGGACGTTCAGTCTGTGAACCAGGAAGTTGGTAACCAAACTTATCTTTTTGTAGAGATTGTTCACCATCAGTCCCGGTTAACAATTTATTGCTCATTTTTTCAATCCCCATAACACCGGAAAGCTGACTCGTATCACTTTCTTTTTGTTGAGATTGTTGAGCAAATCCGATTAGGTTCGATGCAAACGTTCCATTAGGATATAATCTTGCCTCCGATGAAACAAAATTAATCCCACTTAGTTTTTCTTTTTCAATTTTTTCTTTAGTTGCTACAGAAATGTTATTTCCAGCATTTCCAAACTCCACCTGGAAGGTTTTACTATTGCTAGGTTTAAGAGCCTTCAGCGCCTTTTTATAGCTAATTGGAAGATACTTGCTAAGTACATTAGCAACTTTTTTCTTATTTGTGACGTATAATGGCTTGTTATTTGGACCGACCTGACTTTTACTTACAATCGCGTAAATCGAATAAGTACTTGTATCTTCAGCAATTGGGTTACCATTCGTATCTAAAATCGATCCTCGTTTAGCTTTAATCGTCTTATTATCAGTGTATAAGCGCTTTGCCTGACTACTCAAGTTAACACTTTCAACAGTGCCACTTACGGCAATATAAGAAAAGCGCCCAACAATAACTATAAATACTCCAATCACAATCAGTAGTAACCATTTACCAAACATTTTTCGATTGTGGTGAGTTTCTGTAGTACCAGTTGTTCGCTTTTTTCGGTTCATCATTTATTTACATTCCTTATATTCTCTGAATTGAGAGAAAGGCCTGCCTTTTTAGCAATTTTATTCAATCGACTTTGGTCAGATAATTGGTTAATTTCCTGTTCCATAATCGTATTCTTACTTGATAAGGCCGTTGCTTTCTCTTGAGTTGTTTCAAGATTATGTTGTGCGGTAGATAATCCTATTTTACCAGAAACAACTGTTAGCATTAACCCCACCAGAATAAAACTACAAATTGTTATCAAAATCTTTTCAAATTTTGAAAGTGGTAGTTGTCTAGCGGTTACAACCTCACGTGCTCTTTTTAGTTCCTTTTCACTAATGCCTGTTAGCGCTGTATCATTGATCAGCTTTGATCTTCGTCCAGCATAATTGTTTTGAGCCATTGGCATTTATTCCCTTCTATAACTTTTCAATAATTCTTAATTTTGCGCTATGTGATCTTCTGTTTTCTTCAAGTTCATCTTCAGAAGGAATGATTGGTTTTCTGTTGATTAACTTAAATTTCGGTTTCATATCATCTGGGATAATTGGTAATCCAGCTGGCAAGTCGCCAATTTCAGTTTGTTCTTTAAACATCCTTTTAACTAGTCGGTCTTCTAATGACTGGAACGTAATCACTGAAATTCTTCCCGCTGGATTCAAAACTTCTAGAGCTTGCTCTAATGATTCTTCTAATGCACCTAACTCATCGTTAACGGCAATTCGAATAGCTTGGAAAACTTTCTTTGCTGGATGTCCGCCCGTTCTTCTTGCTGCAGCAGGTATTGCACTTTTAATTAATTCAGCTAATTCACCCGTTGTTTCAATCGGCTGTTCTTCACGTGTACTCTCAAT
>JALAGR010000191.1 GCA_022712335.1 Pediococcus sp.
CTTATCGATAAATACTATTCCTCCGATTAGGTCACCTTTCTTATCAGAAAGTTAAAATTACTTTTTTATACAAAATTTTATTTTTTCAAATTTGCTGTCATTGTATTCTATACAAATCATATTGACAAATAGCATGCTAACTTTTAATATAGATAGCATGCTATTTAAATTCAGGAGGATTTTTTGTTTTGAAACCATCTACACGCCGCTTACTTGTTTTATCCGTACTACTAGGGGGATTTTTATCTTCTCTAACCGAGACTATCTTGAACAATGCATTGCCTACCATCATGAACGCCTTTGATATTAACCAATCATCTGCTCAGTGGCTCAGTACCGGTTATATCTTGGTAGTTGGGATCATGATGCCAGCAGCTGCATTTTTCTTCAACCGTTTTCGTCTCAAACCTTTATTTCTAACTACATTGACCTTATTCTTAGTCGGAACTACTATCGCAGCTTGTGCTCCCAGCTTCGGCTGGTTGTTCTTCGGACGGACGATTCAAGCCATCTCAGTCGGTATCAGCATGCCTCTGACTCAAAATGTGATGACTTTGGTTTACCCACCAGAAAAACGTGGTACAGCGATGGGAATGGCCGCAATCGTTATTATTCTTGGACCAGCAATTGGACCCACACTTTCTGGATGGATCGTAGACAACTATTCGTGGCAAATGCTTTTCTGGGCATTAATTCCCGTTACCATCGTCATTTTAATTTTATCTACCTTTTCTTTACGCAATATCAACGAAGTTCATCCAACTCGTTTGGACGTTCCTTCTCTGCTTTTATCCACAGCAGGCTTTGGAACACTCTTGTATGGATTCTCCAATATCGGTGCCATCGCCGGAATCGACTTATTCACAATCAGTTTGGTAGTCATTGGAATAATCGTAGTAGGAGTATTTCTTTGGTACCAACTTCGAATGGAAAAACCATTACTTGATATCCGTGTTTTTAAAGCACCATCGTTTACTAAAACAACAGCTTTAGCAGCGATGACTAATATCGCTATGCTGGGCACAGAATTAATCGTTCCACTTTACCTACAAGATGTTCGTGGGATATCTCCAATGTATTCCGGTATGATGCTTTTACCTGGTGCAATCTTGATGGCATTGATGTCCCCAATTGCTGGACGCATCCTTGATAATCATGGAATTAAAAATATGGCTTTTGTTGGATTCGGTGTACTCACAATCGCTACCATTCCAATGATCTGGTTTAATTCTAAAACTAGTCTAATCTGGATTATGGCTTTATACGCAATCCGAATGGGTTCCATCGCTTTAGTTATGATGCCGACTACAACTTCAGGTATCAATGCTCTACCAAATCACCTGGTTGTTCACGGAAATACTGTATCCACAACATTCCGTCAGGTTGCTAGTTCACTAGGAACCGCTGGATTGGTAACTGTATCATCAGTCGTCGCCCATGGTAGCAATTTAACTCACGGCTATCAAGCAGCATTTGCAGCCGCAAACATGGTATCATTAGTATGTTTAGTTTTAACGGCTACTTTAAAGAACTGGACTAAACCAGAAATTTAGTTTAGGAGAACGTCATGAAGATCTATGATTATAACCATAAAATTAAAAAACTTGATATCTTACTTTCCAAGCAACTTTCTAAAGCTTTAAAACAAATGGAAATTCCTTTTACAGATACTCAAGCTGAACTATTGATGTATCTTTTCCATCATCCTGACCAAGATATTTATCAGCGTGATTTAACAAATATTCTTGGAATTAGTGGACCAACTGGAAATGGAATTGTTAAACGTTTAGTTGATAAAAAAGCCATTTTGTTAGTTCCGAATCCTTCTGATAGTCGCTTAAAAAGGCTTACGCTTGCTTCTAAAATTAGGGCTGATATTGAATCCCAACAAGATGATTTTGTTGAAATCTTTTCAGAAATGGAAGCACGTATGACAGTCGGTTTTTCTGATCAAGATCGAGATAAATTAGAACAATTACTGAAACTCGCTATTAGTAATCTTCAATCACATAGTTAGATACAAAAAGCGTTGGTACAAGTCTAATAAACTTGCGCCAACGCTTTTTAAGTTTACATCTATAACAAAAAAAGCCCTACTTCCAACTTAATGGAAATAGGACTTTTAACAACAACAGAAATTAAATTACTTAACTTCTACTGATGCGCCAGCTTCTTCAAGCTTAGCTTTAAGTTCGTTTGCTTCGTCTTCAGAAACGTCTTCTTTGATTACAGAAGGAGCGTTGTCTACCATGTCCTTAGCGTCTTTTAAGCCAGCACCTGTGATTTCGCGAACTGCTTTGATAACTTTGATCTTAGCTGAACCAGCTGAAGTAAGTTCAACGTTGAATGAAGTCTTAGCTTCAGCAGCGCCACCAGCAGCACCTGCAGCTGCAACTGGAGCAGCAGCTGAAACGCCGAATTCGTCTTCGATTGCTTTAACAAGATCGTTTAAGTCAGAAATTGAAGCACCTTTTAAGTCTTCAATAAATTGGTCTTTATCTAATGCCATTTTTGTTTCCTCCAAATTAATTATAATTAAATGTTATTTGCTTATGCAGCGTCTTCTTCAGACTTCTTATCAGCAACAGCTTTAAGTGCATATGCAACGTCACGTACAGGTGACATAAATTCATTAGCAAGCATTGCAAGCAAGTCTTCACGACTAGGCAATGTAGCAAATGTGTTAATTGTGTCGATATCAGCAACTTTACCTTCAATAATACCACCCTTAATTGAAAGGTTGTCATTACTGTCAGCAAAAGTCTTCAAAATCTTAGCAGGTGCAACAGCGTCATCTTCTGAGAAAGCAACGGCTGAAGGACCAACGAACACGTCGCCCATACCTTCAAAACCAGCTTGTTCAGCAGCACGTGACAACACCTTGTTTTTGATAACGCGTAGCTTGATACCAGCGTCACGAAGTTGTTTACGTAAGTCTGTTACTTCAGCAACAGTTAAACCACGTGAATCAACAACAATAGCAGAAACAGCGTTCTTCATTTGTTCAGCAACTTCATCAACGATTGCAGCTTTTTGTGCGATAGCTTCTTTACTCAATGTATTTCACCTCCTGAATGATTGTTGAACCATAAAAAAATTCGTACCCCAGAAAGACTCTGAGATACGAATAGTTTCATACGTTCCTCGGCAGGCAATATATTAAGGCCAAACATGGCCACCTGAGTCTTAGGTAAATTATTCAGTTATAATTCACTCTTAGTAATATATCATAGCGTTCGGAACAAATCAAGAGATATTAGAATTGAGAAAAGTCAACCTTAACTCCTGGTCCAAATGTTGATGCAACTGATACGTTTTGTACGTAAGCACCCTTAACAGATGCAGGACGTAAACGAACGATTGTATCGTTGATTGTTTGCAAGTTACCAAGTAATTGGTCAGCATCAAATGATACTTTACCGATTGGCACATGAACGTTACCATCACGGTCTGTACGGTATGTAACCTTACCAGACTTAGAATCAGCAACAGCCTTTTCAACATCCATAGTAACTGTACCAGTCTTAGGGTTAGGCATTAAGTTCTTAGGTCCCAATACGCGACCTAAACGTCCTACTTGTCCCATCATGTCTGGTGTTGCGATAGCAACGTCAAAGTCCAACCATCCATCTTGGATACGTTGTACTAAGTCATCGTCACCAACAACGTCTGCACCAGCTGCTTTAGCTGCTTCAGCCTTAGCACCCTTAGCAAATACAACAACTGTTTGTTCTTTACCAGTACCGTTTGGTAAAACAACGGCACCACGAAGTTGTTGGTCAGCTTGCTTTGTGTCAACGTTCAACTTGTATACTGTTTCAACAGTAGCGTCGAACTTTGCAAAATCAATTTTCTTAACTAATTCAAGAGCTTCTTTTGGAGCATAAGCCTTAAGAGCTTCTACTTGTTTTGCAGCGTCTTGAAACTTTTTACCTTTTTTAGCCATCTGTGTGTTTTCCTCCTAGCAAATGTGGTTATAGCGGATTTTCCTCCCACTTTGATACATCCACTTTAGTGAAGTATCCGACAGTGCGTGTATTAGCCTTCGACAACGAATCCCATACTACGTGCTGTACCTTCGATCATGCGCATAGCAGCTTCAACATCTGCAGCGTTTAGATCTTGCATTTTTGATTCAGCGATTTCCTTAACTTGAGCAGAAGTAACTGTTGCTACTTTGTTCGTGTTAGGTTCACCAGAACCGTGTTCTACACCAGCAGCTTTCTTCAAAAGAACTGAAGCAGGTGGTGTCTTTGTAACGAAGTCGAATGAACGGTCTTCGTAAACTGTGATTACAACAGGAATTAACAAGCCAGCTTGGTCAGCTGTACGTGCGTTAAAGTCCTTTGTAAATCCCATAATATTAATACCTGCTTGTCCAAGAGCTGGTCCAACCGGTGGAGCTGGAGTTGCTTTTCCTGCAGGAATTTGCAATTTAACAATGTTTGCTACTTTCTTTGCCACGAGACATACCTCCTTAAAATAAGTCCGTGTGTGGTCACGATGAAGATTTATATTTCTTCTCCCACATTGAGTATGCAAGGCATACTATGACATAGTACCACACACGAAATGTTAGTTCAAATTAAAATCTAGTCAATTTTATCAATTTGTTCGATATCTAATTCTGTACTAGTTTCACGACCGAACATATCGATATTAACTTTGATTTTCATACTATTAGTGTCGACTTCAGTAATCTTACCAGTTAAGCCTTCAAATGCTCCATCAACAATCTTAACTAATTCGCCTACTTCAACTTCGATATCAGCATGACGTGCTGACATTCCTAGACGACGGAGAATGCGTTCAACTTCGTCTGGTAAAAGTGGTGTTGGTTTACTACCAGAACCATGGGAACCAATAAAGCCGGTAACTCCTGGTGTATTACGAACAACGTACCAAGAATCATCAGTCATGATCATTTCAACCAAAACATATCCAGGGAATTCGTTTTTCTTAACGATCTTGTCTTCCCCATTTTTTGTTTCGACTTCTTCTTCTTCAGGAACAACTACACGGAAGATGTATTCTTCCATCCCCATTGATTTAGCACGTGAATCCAAGTTATTTTTAACTTTATTTTCGTATCCAGAATATGTATGTAACACATACCAGTTTTTTTCTTCAGTTTCCAAGTTAAACGCTCCTTTTCCAAAATAAAAAAACTCCGTAAGCACGAAGTTTCTATCAACAAATTAAATTATAACAAAATAATCGACCTTATGCCATTATACAAATAGCTTAAGGAACAATTGAATTAGCCAATCGGCTAAAGCTAAGAAGGCAATAAAAAATAGCGACGTTGAAATAACAGTGGAAGAGTCTTTTCGTAACTGCTTAAAACTAGGCCAGTCTACTTCTTTCATCTCTTGCCCAATGCTCTTAAAAAATCGAAACATTTAATACGCCTCCTATCTTGTTTCACTGTGTAAAGTGTGTTTGTTACAACGTTTACAGTATTTATTAACTTCTAAACGGTCGGTTCTTTGTGGGTTAGCAGCAACGGTGTAATTTCTTGAACCACAAACTGTGCATGCCAAAGCAACTTTCTTTTGGGACATAAAAAATCCCTCCTTATCGAAATTAAACTTTAGCATGCACAACCCCGATTGTCAATCAACGACGCCCATACATTTGCTCACTTAACTTTTGTTTACAGCGAACTAGCGCATTTTGAATTTTGACTACGTCATAACCCAATTGTTCAGCAATTTCTTCTGGACAATTCCCTTTAAATAATAGTACTGAGACTTCTTTTTCAAATTGTGATAACAATGATTCATACTCTACGTAATTCTCTTTAATAATCAAATTATTGTGCGGAGTAATTTTAGAAATTTTTTTACTCACAATTTCTAGATCGCCATCAATACCTTCAATTGACTGAGCTGTCAGCCCTGCTTTACGTTTATACGCCATTTCAAATCTTAAGATACTGTATATTCGATTAGTAAAATTAGTGCGAAAAAATGCTCCAAGCGTAATCTTTAAGTTTTCATCAAAATTAATAATGGTATTGAAAAATACGATTCGTCCTTCTTGTAGCCAATCATCCCATTCAAAATTACGAATTGAATACTTGGCCCTTAATTTTTTAATAACTGGTATGTATCTTTTAAACAAATATTCAAAATTACTCGAATCATTAGCTTTGACTTGTTTCACGATTTCCATTTCATCTAATTTTTCCAAACTGCCCTGTTTCACTTTAACGCTTCCCCTCATACCTGATGGAACCGATGCTAACAAGACAATTGAAATTTCCTAACCGTATTTTTCGTAACAAAAAAACGAATAATTGGCGTTCCAATCATTCGTTTCTAATTTTTATAGTTGATGCCTTGAATTGTAGCCTTGATAAATTAAAAGTCCAGCTGCCACACTAGCATTTAAACTTTGAATTTCACCAACCATTGGGATCGTTAGCATTTCGTCCACATTGTCTTTTGTAAGACGAGCCATCCCTTTTCCTTCATTGCCAATAATTAAACCAACCGCACCTTTAGCATCCCAGCGACGATAATCAGTTCCCTTCATATCAGTTCCAAAGATCCAAAGTCCACGTTCTTTAAGTTCTTTGATTGCATTGACTAAGTTGCTAACTTGAACAACTGGGACACGTTCAATAGCGCCCGCAGATGTCTTAGCTACAGTACTTGTAAGTCCTACCGCGCGACGTTTTGGAATCACTACACCATGTACCCCAGCGGCGTCCGCAGTTCTTAAAATCGAACCTAAATTATGGGGATCTTCAATCCCATCTAAAATCAAGATAAATGGTTGTTCTTCACGTTCTTCAGCTAATTTAAAGATATCATCAAGTTCAGCATACTCGAAGGAAGCTACTGCTAATACAACGCCTTGATGATTTTGTCCATTTGATAAAGTATCTAATTTAGACTTCGTAACGCGTTGAATTACGAGTCCTTGCTTTTTAGCTTTCGCAATAATTTGACCAATTCCATCTGATTTTAATCCTTCTTGGATAAAAACTTTGTTAATCGAATGGTCACTTTGCAAACTTGCCATCGCTGGATGACGTCCAATGACAAAATCTGGTTGTTGCGTTTCTTTTGAATTATTCAATACGTAAATTTCCTTCCTCAACTCGTTCAATACACCATTGAGCAAATTCAGCTAAACGCTCTGTTTGATTTGTCAATGATAGATAGCCAACAATTGCCTCAAATCCCGTTGAAATTCGGTAAGTAAGGACTGATGTATTTTTAGCAGACGTATGACTCTTAGCGTTGCGTCCCTTTTTGAAAGCTTCGATTTCTTTTTCAGTCAAAAAGTTTTCTTCTTTCATCGCTGCAATCAAAGCAGCCTGAGCTTTAGCCGATACGTATCTGGTTGCGACATGATGCAAACGATTAGGACGAGTAAATCCCTGTTTGATTAAATGTCTTCTAATAAAAACTTCGTACTCAGCATCACCCAAGTAAGCTAATGCAATCCCATTAATTGCTTGATAATTAAATTCTTCACTCATCTTTTTTTCTCCAACGTGTTCCTTGTGGGGTATCTTCTAAGATAATTCCCATTTCTTTTAGTTGATCGCGTAATCGATCGCTAGTTTCAAAATCACGATCTGCTCGAGCTTGATCGCGTTGCTTTACTAATTCATCAATTTCAGCGTCGTCATTTTCTGCTTGTTTTAAATCAATCCCAAAAACAGCTGCCATCTTAGCATAGCTAGCTAGTAGTTGATTAATTTGTTCACCATTGACTGCATCTTTTTCACTATACACATTAATCAAGCGTGCAAATTCATAGACAGCTGTGATTCCATTTTGAGCATTAAAATCATCATCCATTGCAGCGATGAAATCAGCTTCTAATTGCGTCGCTTTTTCGGTAATTGTAGTGTCAACAGCTCCTGAAGCATCCTTCAAACGGTAATCCAAGTTGATAAATGCATTTTGAAGCTTCTCGAGATTGTTTTTAGCATCTTGCAAGCTCGCCTGTGTATATTGAATTGGGCGACGATACTGGGTGGTCGACATTAGGAAGCGTAAAACTTGGGGATTCACTTCTTTAACCAAATCATGCACAGTTACGAAGTTTCCCAATGATTTACTCATCTTCTCGTTGTCATCACCGACCGTAACAAACCCATTATGCATCCAGTATCTCGCAAATTGTTGCCCAGTTTTTGCTTCACTTTGAGCAATTTCATTTTCATGATGTGGGAACTGAAGATCTTCACCGCCACCATGGATATCAAAAGTATCACCAAGATATTTAGTCGACATTACTGAACATTCAATATGCCATCCCGGACGACCAGCACCCCATGGAGCATTCCAAGCGATTTCGTCTCCCTTAGCTGCTTTCCATAGAGCAAAATCAATCGGATCTTCTTTACGTGCCGTTTCATCATCATCCACGTGTTGACTAGCACCCTGTTCAAGTTCGTCGATATTTTGATGTGATAATGCACCATATTTATCAAACTTGCGTGCTCGGTAGTAAACATCACCGTCGACCGCGTAGGCAAATCCTTTATCGATTAAATCAGCGATAAAAGCAATAATATCATCAATATTTTCAGTAGCTCGTGGGTTGAGCGTAGCTGGTTTTACATTCACTGCCTGAACATCTTCCTTAAAAGCAGCAATGTAACGGTCAGCGAGCTCTGGAACCGTAATTCCTTGTTCACGTGCTGAATTGATCATCTTGTCATCAACATCGGTAAAATTTGATACAAATTTTACATCAAATCCACGATATTCAAAGTATCTTCTAATCGTGTCAAACGCAATAATACTGCGCGCGTTACCAATATGAATATAGTTATATACCGTTGGTCCACAAACGTACATCGACACTTGTCGGTCGACCAATGGTTTGAATTCTTCTTTAGTTCTAGACATCGTATTATAAATTTTAATCATTTTTTTCACTCCCTGCGGGAATTTTAGCCACTTCTAATGATAATTGAAAAAAGGAGGCAACGCAAAGCGAATGTAAAAAAAGAAGAACTTCAATAAAAGTTTTGACTAATTAGCTTAGCGCCATGTCATTAGTGCGTTGTTAATTGCACACGTCTTTTATTGGAGTTCCTCTTTTTTATTAGCTTAATTCTTCGATCATTGCACGTAGATGTTGCATTGATAGTTCGTAACCCAGTAATTCCAAACTTTCTGGAAGTTCTGGTCCATGCATTTCGTGTGTAATGGCAATTCGAATTGGCATCCAAAGTTTGCGACCCTTGATTCCAGTTTCTTTTTGAACAGCTTTAATAGCTGCCAAAATATTAACTGTATCAAAGACAGTCATATCAGCAAATTGCTTTTCCAATGCTTTTAGAACTGGAAGAGCATCATCAGTAGCCATTTCTTCTTTAGCTTCTTCATCAATATTTTCAGGGCCGTTGAAGAACAATTCTGTAAATTCAACGATTTGAGCTGTGTAACTCATTTGACGTTTGAATAAGTCAATTAACTTACGAGCCCATTCAACCTTCATTGGTGCTGGATTCTTTTCGATTTTTCCAGCATTGATCAATTGAAGAAGCGCAGAATGCATAATACGATCTTCGTCAGCAGCTTTAACGTATTGGTTATTAATCCATTCCAACTTCTTAGCGTCAAAGGCAGCTGGTGATTTACTTAAACGTTTTTCATCGTACATCTTGATGAATTCACGAAGTGTGAAAATTTCACTTTCGCCAACTGGTGACCAACCAAGCAAGATGATAAAGTTCAACATTGCTTCTGGCAGGTAACCTAGACTGCGGTATTGTTCGATAAATTGAAGGATTGATTCGTCACGTTTACTTAATTTCTTACCAGTTTCAGTATTGATAATTAAGCTCATATGACCGAATTGTGGAGCATCCCAACCTAAAGCTTCGTAAATCATCAATTGCTTAGGTGTATTGGCAACATGGTCATCACCACGGAAAACGTGGCTAATTTCCATCATGTGGTCATCAACAACAACCGCAAAATTGTAAGTTGGCATACCATCACGTTTTTGAATAACAAAGTCGCCACCGATTGTTTCAGACTCAAATGCAATATGACCTTTAACTAGGTCATCCCATTCGTAAGTCGTATTTGTAGGCACCTTAAAACGAATAACTGGTTCGATTCCAGCTGCCTTAGCATCAGCGATTTTTTGTTCTTTTTGTTCAGGTGATAATCCAGCATATTCATCAACATAATGAGGCATTTCACCATTTGCCTTTTGTTCTTCACGTTGAGCAGCTAGTTCTTCTTCAGTCATATATGATTCATATGCCTTGCCTTCAGCAACTAACTGATCAATTAGTGGTTGATACATGCCTTTACGTTCAGATTGACGATATGGGCCATATTCACCTGGCTTATCGGGACCTTCATCCCAATCCATTCCCAACCATTTTAGGTTATCGATCTGGCTTTTTTCACCGTCTGCGATATTCCGACTTTGGTCAGTATCCTCAATTCTAAGAATAAATTTACCTTTGTAATGACGAGCAAACAAATAATTAAATAAGGCTGTTCGTGCATTTCCGATATGCAAATGTCCTGTTGGACTTGGAGCATAACGTACTCGAATCTTTTGCTTTGCCAAAATTAACACCTCTCCAAAAAATATGTCACAATGTTTTCATTCTACATTGATATCAGTAATAAATAAAGTCTATTCTGTCTTATCTTTGCTATGGGTAATTTCCTTAGTGGAGTGAACCGGTTTAGCAAAAATCATTCGACCCGCATCAGTTTGAATTGCGCTCGTAACTACGACGTCAATTGTTTCACTGATATAAAAC
>JALAGR010000192.1 GCA_022712335.1 Pediococcus sp.
AATTCAGGTACGGTCCGCAAATTTTATCACAGTAAAATAGTATAAATTGCGATTAATAGCCGTCAAATCCGTATCTTAGTTGTCACTATTATTAATTAATATGGTATAGTAGTTATGGTTTTTGAAAAGAGCGCTCCGTTAGAAAAATAAATACTAACAATTCATTTGTGGATTGATCCATTTTTAGTGCGTAATCACGTTTTAAAAATGGGTCAATTTTATGGTGGAGAGTTTATTTCAAGTTACCGAATTTCTAAACCAATAGAAAAGAGGGACTCAACATGTCAGAAAAACTTGATGAAGTAGATAGTAAGAGCCTGGACGAAATCAATGGTAGTATCAAGGTACCTAAGAATGCAGGCTTCTGGAAAACGCTCATGGCGTACTCTGGACCAGGAATTTTAATTGCGGTTGGTTATATGGATCCGGGTAATTGGATTACATCAATCGCTGGTGGGGCACAATTTAAATATACGCTCCTTTCAGTTATTTTAATCTCTAGTTTGATTGCGATGCTTTTACAAGCAATGTCTGCAAGACTAGGAATTGTAACTGGAAAAGATTTGGCACAATTAACACGAGAACGGACGAGTAAAAGGGTTGGTTTCTTGTTATGGGTTGTTGCTGAATTAGCAATTATGGCTACAGATATTGCTGAAATCATTGGATCGGGGATTGCGTTGGAGCTGTTATTCCACATTCCATTGATTATCGGTATTTTGATTACAGCCGCTGATGTTTTAATTTTGCTTCTACTAATGAAGCTGGGTTTCAGAAAAATCGAAGCAATTGTTGCAACCTTAGTTGCCGTGATTTTAATTGTTTTTGCATATGAAGTATTCCTCTCGGATCCAAGTATTTCAGGGATTGTTAAGGGATACGTTCCATCAGTCAAAATTTTAGGTAATAACGCAATGTTGTATCTATCATTAGGGATTGTTGGTGCAACCGTTATGCCACATGACTTATACTTGGGTTCATCAATTTCACAGACTCGTGAAGTTGATCGTAAAGATCGTAAAAACATCGCTCAAGCAATTCGTTTTTCAACGATCGATTCTAATATGCAGCTATTCTTAGCATTTATTGTTAACAGTTTGCTATTAATTTTGGGTGCAGCGTTGTTTTATGGTACAGATAGTTCGTTAGGACGTTTTGTTGATTTATTCAATGCTTTAAGTAACAACCAAATTGTTGGTGCAATTGCTAGTCCAATGCTTAGTATGTTATTTGCGGTAGCATTACTAGCTTCGGGTCAAAGTTCAACGATTACAGGAACTCTTTCAGGACAAATTATCATGGAAGGTTTCATTCGTTTGCATGTGCCACTTTGGGTTCAACGTTTAGTAACGCGTGTTCTCTCTGTAGCGCCAGTTTTGATTTTTGCGATTTACTATCATGGTGATGAAGCTAAAATTGAAAACTTATTGACGTTCTCACAGGTATTCTTGAGTGTAGCTTTACCATTCGCAGTAATTCCACTTGTAATATATACAAGTAGTAAAAAGCTAATGGGCGAGTTTGCTAATCGAGCATGGGTTAAATGGTGTGCTTGGACTGCAACAATTGTCTTGATTTTGTTAAATATATATTTAATTCTTCAAACACTTGGTTTAGTTAAATAATGCTTGTTATATCAAGCCTTAACTAACTTCAATTGAACTTCAGAATTTGTTTTAAGTGATACCCATTTCTAAACGGAATGGGTATTTTTTTATACGATGGTGTAAACTAAAATTATAAAAAATAATTGTCCGGGATATTGGTGGGAAAATGGATACAAAGAAGATAACGATTAAAGATGTTGCTAGACAATCTGGAGTTTCAATTTCAACGGTTTCACAAATCCTAAATGGTAACGAAGATCGGTTCAGTACGCTTACGGTTAAAAAGGTACTCAAAGCTAAGGAAGATTTAAACTATGAGCCAGATTACTTTGCTCGTCGAATGATCATGAAGAAGAGTAAAACAATTGGGGTTTTGGTTCCTGACATTACGAATCCTTTCTTTAGCGAGTTGATTCGCGGAATTGAAAATATTTTTTACCAAAAAGGATTCATTACAATGCTTTGTAATGCGGACCTTGATCAGGAAAAAGAGGACGTTTATTTAGCTGAGCTTAGTCGACGTGGTGTAGATGGCTTCATTATCGCTAGTTCAATGATTTCAAATGAATCTATCAATGCTACTTTGACAGCCAAGGGTCATCCATTTATCGTGCTTGATCAAAAAAAGGCTGACGGAATTAGTGACGCGGTTCTAACAGATGATTTTTCGGGTGGTGTACAAGCAGCACAACATTTGAAAGATTTAGGTCACCAAAAAATTGCTATTGTTATGCCGGTCGATGCGCCTGAAAATGTTCGAGGACGTTTAGCAGGAGTCCGTTCTGTGTATGAGGATAGTCAGATTGATGTAATTGATGCTAAGTTATCCAAAATCGGTGGACGTGAAGCAGTTTCCACGATTCTAGAATCTGATGCTACTGGAATTTTTGCGGTTAATGATGAGATTGCGTTAGGTATTTACCTAGGATTAGCCGAAGCAGGTAAAAAGATTCCAGATGACTACAGTGTGATCGGATACGATAATATCGACATGTGTGAATACATGGTTCCAAAACTTACTACAATAGCCCAACCAATCTTTGAACTAGGCCAAACGACGGCTAACATGCTACTCGAAAGAATTGAAACGCCCGATAAAAAATGGGAAGAAAGAACATTACCAGTACATTTAGTGAAAAGATTTTCTACAGCACATTTGATTTAATAGAATCAATGTGCTATATTTTTGGTGTACTAGTAAAACGTTTTCATAAAACGTTTTACCGTTAAAGTGATAATTTAAAAATCGGAGGGATTTATTATGAATACCGTAACAATTATTGGAAGTATCAACTTAGACCGTACCATCCGAGTAAAACAAATGCCAAAACCAGGCGAAACAATGCATACAAAAGAAATTTTTTCTGCTGGTGGCGGAAAAGGTGCTAATCAAGCTGTGGCTGCAAAACGTTCTGAGGCTAAAACTAACTTTATTGGGGCAGTGGGTAATGACGACGCTGGTCGTGCAATGTTAGAATTATTAGAACATGAAAACATTGATATGAGTGGTATTGAAACACTAGATAATCAATCTACAGGACAAGCTTACATAGTAGTTGATGATGCTGGTGAAAATCAAATTATGATTCACGCGGGTGCTAACACAGCATTTACACCAGATTATGTTCAATCTAAAGCTGATTTGATCAAGGGTAGTGACTTCATCATTGCTCAATTTGAAAGTTCATTAGATTCAGTTACGGAAGCATTCAAAATTGCTCGTGAAGCAGGTGTTAAAACTATTTTGAATCCTGCACCAGCTGTTGAAAAGGTTCCTAGCGATTTATTAGCAGTAACAGACATGATTATCCCTAACGAAACTGAAACAGAAATTTTGACCGGAATCGAAGTTACTGATGAAGCAAGCATGAAGAAAGCTTCTAAAGCTTTACATGATGAAGGAATTGAAGCAGTTTTAATTACTATCGGAAGTAAAGGTACATTCTACGATGTTAACGGCAAGAGTGGAATCGTTCCAGCATTCAAGGTGAAAGCTGTAGACACAACTTCAGCTGGTGACACATTCATTGGAGCAATGAGTACAGTATTGAATAAAGACTTCGGCAATTTAGAAGATGCCATTTTATACGGTAACAAAGCTTCATCACTAACTGTGCAACGCTTTGGTGCACAACCATCAATTCCATACAAAAAAGAACTAGAAAAATAGGAGGAAATATACAATGAAGAAAACAAAAATGATTAATTCAGATATGTCACGTGTGATTGCTCAAATGGGTCATTTCGACAAACTAAGTATCGGTGATGCAGGAATGCCTGTCCCAATGGGAACAGAAAAAATTGATCTTGCCGTTGATAATGGAATTCCTAGTTTCATGCAAGTTTTGACAAATGTTTTAGAAGAACTTGAAGTTCAACGAATTTATTTAGCAGAAGAAATTAAAACTGAAAATCCTAAGATGCTTGAAAACATCAAGGAATTGATGCCAGAAACACCAATCACATTTATGCCTCATTCAGATATGAAGCAAGATTTGAACAATTGCCATGCCTTTGTTCGTACTGGTGAAATGACTCCTTATTCTAATATTATTTTAGAAAGTGGCGTTGTATTTTAAATCTAGCAATTTCGTCAATTAATTAAGGAGGAATCACATGAACACGACAGCGCTATTAATCGGACTTGGACCACTGTTAGGTTGGGGATTGTTTCCAACAATTGCATCTAAATTTGGTGGTCGCCCAGTAAATCAGATTGTTGGGACTGCCTTTGGTACATTTATCTTTGCTTTTGTTTTTGCTTTAATCAAAGGACTGGCTTTACCAACGGGGATGGACTTGGTATTCACAGTCATTTCAGGAATTGGTTGGGCTAGTGCTCAAATTATTACATTCAAGTGTTTTGCTATGATTGGTTCGTCTCGTGCGATGCCAATTACAACAGCATTCCAACTTTTAGGAGCTTCTCTTTGGGGCGTGATTGCTTTAGGCAACTGGCCTGGTGCAACTGCTAAAATTATCGGTGCTGTAGCGCTTGTTTTGATTATTATCGGTGCATCGCTTACGGTTTGGTCAGAACACAAAACAAAAGAAAACACACAATTGATCACGAAGGCAGTAGCTTGGCTTGCTGTAGGTGAAATTGGTTACTGGGCATATTCTGCTGCACCTCAAGCAACTTCAGTTGATGGAATGCATGCTTTCTTGCCACAAGCAATCGGAATGGTAATCGTTGGTGTAGTCTATGCATTGTTCCTTTCAATGCGTGGTGAAAAATCAGCATTGACCGAAGCTGTATCTTATCGCCAAATCTGGTCAGGATTCTTCTTCGCTTTTGCTGCTTTGACATACTTGATTTCAGCTCAACCAAACATGAACGGTTTGGCAACAGGATTTATCCTTTCTCAAACATCGGTTGTTTTGGCAACTTTAACTGGAATCTGGTTCTTAGGTCAAAAGAAGACACCAAAAGAAATGGCAGTAACGGTTGGTGGATTGGTATTAATCCTAGTTGCTGCAACAATTACAGTTATGATCTAAATAAAAAATAATTTGTTTTAAAAAGTTTGAGGCACGCTCTGATTTTAAGGGCGTGTCTTTTTTGTTATAAAAAAATCCTTTGCAAAACTAAAAAAAGGATATACAATCATAGTGTAATAGTAAAATATTACGCAATTACAAAGTGTTTTAGTAGACAATCAGCTGATTTCATCAAGTTATAAAGAAT
>JALAGR010000193.1 GCA_022712335.1 Pediococcus sp.
AACTATGTAGTTTTTGCCAAAAAAGGTGTAGTTCTTCTGTAAAGCGCTATCTTGATTAAAATTCTGAGAAGTTTATGAGAAACAAAAAGAACTGGTTCAAAAGTTATTTTTGAACACAGTTCTTATTTTTAAAATCCGAAACATTCAATTTTAATCTATAATTATTGTTCAGGTATTACATTTCTTCTGGAGCTTTTACTCCTAATAAACGTAATGCTTCTTCTAAAACAATACTTACACTCTTAACCAATGCCAAACGAGCTGTACGTTCGTTGTCGTCAGCCAAAATTTTAGAGTTAGCGTAGTACTTGTTAAATGCTTTAGCTAAACTCAATGCGTATTTGGCAATCACTGAAGGTTCATATTGTGTAGCTGCCTTCTTCACGATGTTAGGGAAATCTTGAAGAGCTTTCAATGTATCCCAAGCTTTTGGATCAGTAATGTTTAATTGGTCAAATGTTTCAACGTCGCCAGCTTTTCTTAAGATACTTTCAGCACGAGCACGACTGTATTGAACATAAGGCCCTGTTTCACCTTCAAAACGAACAACTTCTTCTAAGTTGAAATCAAATGAGTTGGTTCTTTCATTTTTAAGATCATGGAAGATTACAGCTCCAACACCAACTTCTTTAGCGACCGTTTCAGCGTTAGCCAAGTCGGGATTTTTGTCGTTAATCTGCTTTTCAGCTAAGTTAACTGCATCGTTTAAAACTTCATCTAAGAGCACAACACGACCTGAACGTGTTGAAAGCTTCTTACCATTCAAGGTAATCAAACCAAATGGAATATGATGCACATCATCTGACCAATCAAAGCCCATTTCTTTTAGAACAGCCTTTAGTTGTTTAAAGTGATTAGTTTGTTCAGCACCAACAACATACAATGATTGGTTGAAGTCATAAGTACGGTAACGGTATAAAGCAGCTGCTAAATCACGTGTGATATAAAGTGTTGCGCCATCTGTTTTCTTAATCAAAGCAGGATTCAAGTTGTATTTTTCTAAATCAACCACTTGAGCTCCTTGGCTTTCTTTAAGTAATCCTTTGTCTTCAAGGATTTGGACGATTTCGTCCATCTTGTCGTTATAGAAAGCTTCACCCTTAAATGAATCAAAAGTAATTCCTAACTTGTCATAAATTTGTTTGAACGACTTCAATGATTCTTCACGGAACCATTCCCATAATCCCATCGCTTCTTCATCGCCGTCTTCTAGTTTCTTGAACCAGTCACGAGCAATGTCATCTAATTCAGGCTTTTCTTGGTCTTCTTTATGGAAACGAACGTAGTATTCAAGAAGTTTGTTGATTGGATCAGCTTTAACTTCTTCTTCACTACCCCAAAGTTTATAAGCTGTAATCAATTTACCAAATTGGGTTCCCCAGTCACCTAAATGGTTAATTTTGATTGGATTGTAACCATTCTTACTCATAATTAATGATAGAGAATTACCGATTACAGTTGAGCGCAAGTGTCCCATTGAAATTGGCTTAGCAATGTTAGGCGATGACATATCGATTGGCACGTTACCATTTTGACCATCATCATTTTGACCGTATTCAGCCTTTTCACTTAAAACTGTACCTAAAACGTCAGCCCCAAATGCTGTTTTGTCTAAGAAGAAGTTGATATATGGACCAGCAACTTCAACCTTTTCAAATTGTTCTTGATCGATTTTTTCAACCAAATCATTAGCAATCATTTGAGGAGCTTTACGTAATACCTTAGCTAAGGTGAAAGTTGGAAAAGCATAATCCCCCATCTTACTTTCCTTAGGAATTTCAATCTTTTCGTAAATCTCTGTATCTGTAAGATACTCACTTAATGCAGGTGCTAAAGCAGCCACAATTTTCTTCTTGTAATCCATTTTTCCTCCATTCTGCGGAAATAAAAAACGCCTCTTACATTCATAAAAAATGTAAGAGACGAGATTTCCCGCGGTACCACTCTAATTGATTAAATAATCCACTTATTTATTAAATTAATATCTATAGGATCACGCCTTCAACTTAACCTTATATCTGACTTACACCAACTCAGACTCGCTTTGATAAAATTAAGAATACTACTACCCTACTAATTACCGATTCATTATATCAGACTATCTCAAGGAGTTCCACTGAATAATTATAATTGTTCTAGTGCGTTGAACTCTGATTCAGAAAGCGTGATATAAGCTGCTTGAATGTTGCTTTCAAAATGTTGAATATTTGATGTACCAGGGATTGGCAAGATTACATCTGATTTTTGTAATAGCCAAGCCAACGCGATTTGGCTTGGTGTTGCTAAATGGTTATGAGCAATCTGAGCTAAAACACCATTTTCATCGTTAGCTAGTTTTCCAGTTGCTAATGGGAACCAAGGAATAAATGCAATGTGGTTTTCATCAGCATAGCGAAGTACATCTTCATCGTTACGATCAATTAAGTTATAACGGTTTTGAACAGAAGCTATTTTAGCAACAGATTGCGCACGTTGAAGTTGATCCACTGTTACTTGACTCAAACCAATATGCTTAATCTTGCCTTCTTTTTGCATATCTGCCAAAACACCCACTTGCTCTTCAATTGAAAAACGTGGATCGATTCGGTGAAGTTGCATCAAATCAATGCTATCTAATCCTAAAGACCATAAGTTCAATTCCACTTGTTGTCTCAAGTAATTAGGGTCACCCACTACTGACCATTCGTCAGGTCCTTGACGTGTAAATCCAACCTTACTAGCAATCAACTTATATGGGCCTTCATAATCTTTTAAAACTTCCTTAACATAAAGGTTAGCGTAAAAAGGACCATATGAGTCTGCTGTATCAATAAAGTTAACGTCACTATTCAAAACTGTTTTCATCACTTCAACAGCATTTTTCTCATCTGCACTTGGGCCCCATACTCCAGCACCGGGTAATTGCATTGTTCCGTATCCTAAACGGTTTACCTTTAGTTCACTATCAAATTCAAATGTTTGCTTAATCATTTTAGACCTCCGAAATGTTTACTATCCTC
>JALAGR010000194.1 GCA_022712335.1 Pediococcus sp.
GATTAGATGTTCCCATCTTTTATTCCTAATAGTTGGAAGCGCTTTTGATGAAAAAGTTTTAATTTGAAATAGTTTCAAATGCAACGAATATTCAACTTAGATTTTTAAGTTACAGGTTTTAGAACTTATTTTATTTATTTTGATTAAGCTGTAACAATATAATATGGGAGGTATACAGACAGATGGTTGGAATTATCATTGCTAGTCACGGCGAATTTGCTAAAGGTATTTTGCAATCAGGTTCAATGATCTTCGGTGAACAAGAAGACGTTAAAGCTGTTACATTAATGCCAAGTGAAGGCCCTGACGATCTCAGAGCAAAACTTCAAGAAGCAGTTGCTTCTTTTAGTAACCAAGACGAAGTATTATTCTTAGTCGACCTATGGGGAGGCACTCCATTCAATCAAGTTAATAACTTGTTTGAAGAACATAAGGACAAATGGGCAATCGTTGCCGGTTTGAACTTGCCAATGTTGATTGAAGCTTATGCTTCACGTTTATCAATGGAATCAGCACAAGAAATTGCTGCTCATATCATTGAAACTGCTAAAGAAGGGGTTAAGGTTCGTCCTGAAGCTCTTCAACCAGAAGAAGCTCCTAAGGCTGCTGAAGCAGCACCAGTTAGTTCTGGACGCCCTGGACACTTCGATTACGTATTAGCTCGTATTGATACTCGTTTGCTTCATGGACAAGTTGCTACAGCTTGGACGAAGACAACAAAACCAGATCGTATCATCGTTGTTTCTGACAACGTTGCTAAGGACGAATTACGTTCTTCAATGATCAAACAAGCTGCTCCATCTGGTGTTAAGGCACATATCGTTCCTATCGACCAAATGATCAAACTTGCTAAAGATGATCAACACTTTGGTGGAACACGAGCAATGCTATTGTTCGAAACACCACAAGATGCTTTAAAGGCAATCGAAGGTGGCGTTCCACTTGAATCATTGAACGTTGGTTCAATGGCACATTCACCTGGTAAAGTTCAACCTAACAAGGTATTGGCTTTCGACCAAGATGATATTGACACTTACAAGAAGTTGGAAGATATGAATGTTGAACTTGATGTTCGTAAAGTTCCTACTGATTCAAAAGACAATATGGATGCAATTATGAAGAAAGCTCAAGACGAGCTTAACGCAAAAAAATAATTTAATTAAACGGAGGATTAATAATCATGGCATTGAATGCAATTCAAATGATTTTAGTCGTTATCGTAGCGTTTTTAGCTGGTGTGGAAGGTATCTTGGATCAATTCCATTTCCACCAACCAGTAATCGCATGTACTTTAATCGGCTTAGTAACTGGTAACTTAGTACCTTGCCTTATTTTAGGTGGTTCACTTCAAATGATCGCTCTTGGATGGGCTAACGTTGGGGCTGCTGTAGCTCCCGATGCTGCTTTGGCTTCTGTAGCTTCTGCTATTATTTTAGTTTTAGGTGGCCAAGGTAAAGACGGTGTTTCATCAGCTATCGCACTTGCTGTTCCTCTAGCTGTAGCTGGACTACTATTAACAATCATCGCTCGTACACTTGCAACTCTTATCGTTCACGTTATGGATGCTGCTGCTAAAGAAGGTAGCTTTGGTAAACTTGAAGCATGGCACTATGTTGCTATCTGTATGCAAGGTTTACGTATCGCTATCCCAGCTGGCTTGATTCTTGCAATCGGTGCTGGCCCTGTACGTGGTTTACTTGCTGCTATGCCTGCTTGGTTGACAGATGGTCTATCAGTTGGTGGTGGTATGGTTGTTGCCGTTGGTTACGCAATGGTTATCAACATGATGGCTACAAAAGAAGTTTGGCCATTCTTCGCACTTGGTTTCGTTTTAGCAACTATTCCTGATTTGACACTTATCGCTTTAGGTACAATCGGTATTGCATTGGCTCTTATTTACTTAACACTTTCAAAAATGGGTGGTTCAAGTAACGGAGGCAATTCAGGTTCCGGTGATCCGCTCGGCGATATTATCGATAAATACTAAAAGGAGGCCAACAGAAAATGCAAGAAAAAGTTCAATTAACTAAAAAAGATCGTATTCATGTTTGGCTACGTTCAACATTCCTTCAAGGTTCATGGAACTACGAACGTATGCAAAATGGTGGTTGGGCATACACATTAATCCCAGCTCTTAAAAAATTGTACAAGACTAAAGAAGACCGTGCCGCAGCTTTGACTCGTCACATGGAATTCTTTAACACTCACCCATACTTAGCTGCACCTATCCTTGGTGTAACAATGTCTCTTGAAGAAGAACGCGCTAATGGTGCTCCAATTGATGACGTTGCTATCCAAGGGGTTAAAGTTGGTATGATGGGACCTCTTGCTGGTGTTGGTGACCCAGTTTTCTGGTTCACAGTTAAGCCAATCATCGGTGCTTTGGCTGCTTCACTTGCTTTGGGTGGTAACATCCTTGGCCCAATTCTTTACTTCGTACTTTGGAATGCCATCCGTATGGGATTCACATGGTATACACAAGAATTTGGTTACAAAGCTGGTTCAAAGATTACAGAAGATATGTCTGGTGGTTTACTACAAGATGTTACTAAGGGTGCTTCAATCCTTGGTATGTTCATTCTTGGTTCATTGATTAACCGTTGGGTTACTGTTAAGTTCACACCAGTTGTTTCAACTGTTAAACAAAGTAAAGGTGCTTACATCGAATGGAATCATCTTTCAAGTGGTGCTAAGGGAATCCAAGAAGCATTGCAACAACAAGCTGCTGGACTTTCATTAACTCCAGAAAAAGTTACTACATTACAAGATAACTTAGATCAATTGATCCCAGGTCTTGCTGGATTACTTCTAACACTTCTTTGCATGTGGTTACTTAAGAAGGGTGTTTCACCTATCGTTGTTATCTTTGGTTTATTCATCGTCGGTGTTGTACTTCACGTGCTTCACGTTATGTAATAAACTTAAATTAAGTCTGGGCTGTAGCCTAGGCTTTTTTTATTAAAGTTTTTGGTGAAATGTACTGCAAGTATTATAATGGGTAAAAAGAAGAATGGAGTAATTTGAATGGCGCAATCAATTAACACAAAAGCAGATTTAGTAATCGATGCTACCTCGTTTTTAGGGATGTCAGATTACGGTAAAATTATGATTGGTGATCATGGATTTGAATTTTTCGATAATCGTAATGTAGAAAATTTCATTCAAATTCCTTGGGAGGAAGTTGATGAAGTAATTGCTTCCTTAGTTTTCGGCGGAAGATGGATCCCACGTTTTGCGGTTAAGACAAAACGTAATGGAACATACAGCTTTGCTTCTAAGAAACCACATGAAGTATTAAGAGAAATCAGAAAGCACGTCGATGCTGATCGCATGGTTCGTTCACTAGGCGTTTGGGATGTTATCAAGCGTGGTGTGATGGGGATTTTTAAGCGTAAGGCGAAATAGAAGTTGAAACTATGTTCAAAGTGGTTAGGCTACTTTGAGCATAGTTTTTTTTATACGTTGAAAACGCTTCTTTTAAAAGTGTGTTAAACTGTATTGTATCAATTAGTGTATTAATACAGATGCGTGGTGAAAAAATGAGAAGACAAGATAGAATTTATGAATACGTTATTGAAAATACACAATACGCTTCAGATGCTGAATTAAAAGAGAAAGCTGCGTTAACAACTTCTGTGATTGCAGATGCTTTGGATATCGCACGTAGTAATGTTAGTAAAGAATTAAATGAGTTAGTTCGTGAAAATAAATTATCAAAAATAAGTGGGCGACCGGTTCGTTATTGTCGACTTTTAGCAGAAAATCAAGTTGTTAATAATCATATTGCGCAAGATCCTTCTAGTTATCATATTGAAGATGGAATCAGTGGAATGGATCTCGGGAAAAAGAAGTTAGCAGGTACTTTACAAGAGCCAGCACAACCAACGATGCAAGGTGAGCATACTAATATTTTCGATCGGATGATTGGTAAAAGTCGTAGTATGCATAACCAAATTGAACAGGCAAAAGCGGCGATGCTTTATCCGCCACGAGGATTAAATACGTTAATTATTGGGCCTACTGGTTCTGGTAAAACGTATTTTGCCAATGCAATGTTTGAATTTGCACAGAAAAAGGGGTTGTTAGATGATCATCAACAACTAGTAACCTTTAACTGTGCAGATTATGCGCATAATCCTGAGTTATTAATGTCCCATTTATTTGGGTATGTTCAAGGCGCATTTACGGGTGCCAATGATGAGCAAGATGGTTTGATCCAAGAGGCTGATGGTGGGATGCTTTTCCTCGATGAAGTTCATCGACTACCTCCAGAAGGTCAGGAAATGATTTTCTATTTCATGGACCACGGGACTTACAATCGTTTAGGTGAAACGTCTAAAAATCATCATGCGAACGTTCGGTTAGTTTGTGCAACAACGGAAGATCCTGAAAGTTCATTATTACAAACTTTCGTACGTCGAATTCCAATTACAATTCAATTACCAGCCTTCAACAAGCGAAGTCCAGAGGAACGGATTGATTTGCTACGTTCCTTAGTGACGATTGAAGCTAATCGAACGAATAAAGAGATTACGTTGACAGAGGACGTTGTTCAAGCCTTACTTGGGAGTGTTACATATGGTAACGTTGGACAATTGAAATCTAACATTCAGTTGGTTTGTGCAAAAGGTTTTCTGAATAATATTGAAAACGAAGGCGAAATCATGATTACGGCAGATGACTTACCATCGAACATTAAAGATGGGCTGTTAAATCTGGCGTCGAACCGAGCTGAATTAGGGGCGATTTCTAAGCTGCTTGAGCCTTATATGGTAATTAAGCCTGGTTCATCCTATGCAACGCCAGTTAGTCGTAAAGATAGCTATGAATTGCCTTATAACCTATATGAAATTATCGGTGATAAGGCGATGATGTTGCGTGAAGAAGGCCTAGACCAAGAAAACATTAATAATTTCATCACCACGGATATTAACTTGCATTTGAAGTCCTTCTATAAGGATGATCCAGATACGTTGCATGCTGAAAATAAATTAGCAGAAATTGTGGATAAAGGAATTATTGATTTTGCTAAGCAAATTCAGCCTAAAGTGGAAAACCGACTTGATTACCATTTCAAAGAGAACTTTATTTATGCGATGAGCTTGCATATCAGTTCTTTCATTAAACGAATTCAATCGGGAAAACCAATGCGATTGATGGGTAACGATTTGGTAGCGATGGTTAAAGATTATCCCCAAGAGCTCGATGTTGCTAAATCAATCAAAGAAATGTTGGAACAACGCTATGGTATGCCAATCCCAGAATCGGAAAGCTATTATTTAGCAGTTCTGCTAATTTCATTAAAGACGGTGCCAACTAGCAACGGTCAGGTTGGAATCGTGGTGGCTGCCCATGGAACCAGCACAGCCAGTTCGATGACTCAGGTGGTTTCACAACTTCTATCAGATAACTCGGTTCAATCGTTTGATATGCCGCTGGATATGAACCCGCAAACTGCCTATAAAGGTATCGTAGATCGGGTTCGAGCTGCTGATCAAGGTGAAGGAGTGCTTTTGTTAGTTGATATGGGATCCTTGAGTACTTTTGGCTCGAAAATCACTGAAGAGACCCAAATACCAGTTAAAGTAATTGATATGGTAACAACGGCAATGGTGCTCGAAGCGACGCGGAAAGCTTCTTTTATTGATAGTGATTTAAATGATATTTATGCTGAACTACGTGA
>JALAGR010000195.1 GCA_022712335.1 Pediococcus sp.
TACCTATCCCGACTATTTTCAAAATATCATTGAAGAAGATACTGTAGAAGACTAGTTTTCAAGGAGTTTTTTATGTCACATGAATCGAAAAAACGCACTACAATTTTTGATATTGCAAATGCTCTTGGAGTGTCACACACTACCGTTTCACGAGCCTTGAATGCTAGTTCAAAAGTTAAAGAATCAACTCGTCGAAAAGTTTTGCAAATGGCTCGTGAACTAGATTATGTGCCTAACCAAAATGCACGTGGTTTAAATCAAGGCCGGACCTTTACGATTGGCTTGTTTTTCACAGATCTACAAAATGGTACCTCAGCTTTATTTTTAACTAGCATTATTTTAAATATTAGAGCCCAGCTACCAGAAAACTATTTCCTGTCCATCAATGCCATTTCTCAAATAGATGAATTAGGTGTTTTTGATGGCGTAATTGTAGTTAGTCAATCTCAGCAAGATCAATTTTTCATCGATCGTCTTATATCTAAAAATATTCCTGTCGTTGTTCTTAATCGTCGTTTATCAGACAAAAGCATTCATAATTATTGGTTAGATAACTATGACGCATCTTATAAAATCACACTTCACGCATTACAATCTGGGTGTCGTAGCGTTGGATTGATTCAAGGGAAGTTAGGATATAACTCTACTTATGAACGATCTCGTGGTTATTCCGATGCAATTTCCGCTTGGTCGACAAAACATTCTGAAGACCTACTGGTTATGCATCCACCCTTACAAGGAGAATACTCTTCTGAAGGCGGATATGTTGCTATGAAGTCTCTCTTACAAGACTCACATAACCTTCCAGATTATGTCTTCATCGAAAATGATGATATGGCTATTGGCGCTCTAAAAGCCATCAACGAAGTACCTTACTTAACCAAAAAAATTAAAATTTCTGGCTTTGATGATACTAATATGGCAGCTTTTAGTGTTCCTACTCTTACGACCATCCATAGCCCCATTGTAGAAATGACTACCTTAGGAGTTTCTACTTTGAATAAACTGCTAAATAAAGAAGATTTCACCGACAAACCTCTAAACAAACGTTTTGAGTGTCCCATTATTTTTAGAGAATCTCTACCAAAATAACGACCTAGTATTGAACAATCGTTCAATATTAGGTCGTTATTTTTTATTACCTATTTAATCAAAGAATCCAAAATACTTGTAGGCATTGTTGTATGAAATATCTTGTACAACTTTACCCATTACTTCTGGGTCTTCTGGAATTCTGCCTTGTTCAGATAGCTTACCTAAGAAATTACATAGAACACGACGGAAGTATTCATGACGTGGGTATGATAAGAAGCTACGTGAATCTGTTAGCATCCCTACAAAGTTTGGTAACAAGCTTTGTTGAGCAAATACCCGTAATTGTTCGTCCATACCTTCGGCTGTATCATTAAACCACCAAGCAGCACCTAATTGGAGACGCTGTTTAGTCTTGCCTTGGAATGATTGCATTACTGTAGCAATTTCCATCCAATCATTAGGGTTTAATGAATAGAAAATCATCTTAGGTACAATACCTTTAGTTGACATTTCCGTCAATAATTTTTGTAATCCAGTTACAATATCAGGTTGTGTACCCATTGCATCAAATCCAGTATCTGGTCCTAATTTTTCGTACATTGGTGTATTCAAATCACGTCCAGAGTTGATGTGGAATTGCATTACCCAATCAAATTCATTGTTCAAACTCATTAATACCTTAAGCAACGCTGTAAGGTAACCATCACGTTCTTCTCCAGTTAGTTTTTCACCATTAACTGCTTTAGCAACGATTTGATCAAGTTCATTATCTGATAGTTCAACAAAGTGATATGTTGGCAATGAATGATCTGATAGGCGTCCACCCATTTCACTAAAGAATTCAAAACGTTGACGAAGAGCTTTTGTGATATCATCGAATGACTTGATTGAAGTTCCTGAAATTTCAGAAAGTGTATTTAAATATTCTCCAAAACCTGGTTTTTCAATTTGCATTAATTTATCAGGTCGCATTGCTGGAAGAGTTCTAAAACCACTTGTTTCCTCTTCTTCTTTTAGCAACTTATGGTAGTTCAAATCAGAAGCTGGATCATCTGTTGTAGCTACTAATTTTACATCTGAATTTTTAATCAAGTTACGAGGCTTGAAATCGTCTGTTGCTAAAAGCTCGTTAGCTTTCTTCCAAATTCTTGGGGCTGATTCGACTGTCAAACGTTCGTCAATGTTAAAGAAACGTCTCAATTCTAGATGAGTCCATTCGTATAGAGGGTTTCCGTATGAATGTTCAATCGTGTCTGCCCAAGCAAGGAACTTTTCGTATTCATCCCCATCACCTGTGATCAATTCTTCATCGATACCATTGGCACGCATCAAACGCCATTTGTAATGGTCCCCGTAAGTACCTTCATTTAACCAGATACGACTAATATTAGGATAATTTTTATTTTCATAAATGTCCTCAGGATTTAGATGACAATGAAAATCAATTATTGGCATCTTTTCAGCATAATCATGGAAAAGCTTCTTAGCCATATCACTTTCA
>JALAGR010000196.1 GCA_022712335.1 Pediococcus sp.
AACTACAATGATGATAGAAGAAATCTAAGTAATTGTCAAATTAATTAAATTTCCCATTTCTTCATCTGATCAATAAAACTTCTACTCTTCAAGCTAATTCCGACCTGACTTTTATAAATATTATCCGTCAGGTCCCAAATTTCTTGTTTAGTTTCGTTAGAAATTGAAATTTGTCCTAGTTTAAAAATACTTACAGCACTCAAAATACCGATAATTCGGGCGCTTTTAGGACTCAAATGCCAACGATGCTCATCTTTTTCCCAATGATTTTGGCATAACATGCCCCCAAAAGATTCTGAATAATCAAGAGGTAAGTCATTTCGTCCACAAACCACACAATGATCCCAAGTAATCGATATCCCAAATGAATTTAGCAATTGTAATTGAATTAAATCTGTTACAATTTCGGCATCATTTCCCGCATCAATCAAAATCAAAGCACGATTAATCCGTTCAAACCAGGATGTAATCTTTAAATTATCTTCAAACGCAGCGTCAATTAAATTAAGAATAAACGTAGCATAAGCATTCAACGTGATGTCTTGAAAAATATTTTCAAACTGTTGAACGTCTAAAGCTGCATTAATATAAGATAACCCACTACCCCGAATCAAACCCGTATATTTACCATGACTAAACGGCAAAACGGCCGATCTTAGCTTAAAATCGACCTTTTTGGCATTTTTGATAAAAAACATTCTTTTTCCATGTTCTTTAGTTAGAAATTTAACTAGTAAATCATTTTCGCGATGACTTCGCTCAAACATTACAATGCCATCAAAATCGGCATTGGCAATTGTATTCAATTTTAATACTCATCCTTTTTGTATCCAAATGATTGTAAGATACCTTGCTTATCACGCCAACCTTCAGAAACTTTAACCCATAATTCTAGGTAAACACGACTTCCAAGCAAATGTTCGATGTCCAAGCGGGCACGACTACCGATTTCTTTAAGCATCTTGCCGCCCTTACCAATTACAATTCCTTTTTGTGAAGAACGATCCACAATAACAGTCGCTTGGATATTAATCAAACCATCATCACCAGATTTTATCGTTTCAATCACAACCGCAACTGAATGTGGAACTTCCTGACGGGTTAATTGAAGTACCTTTTCACGGATTAATTCAGAAACAATAAAACGTTCTGGATGATCAGTGATTTGGTCGTCTGGATAGTACTTAGGTCCTTCGGGCATGTGTGTACTCAAGGTTGAAATCAATTCATTGATATTGTTTCCTTGAAGCGCTGAAATCGGAAAGACTTCTGTCCATTCCATAGCGTCTTTGTATGAATCAACGATTGGTAATAATTCATCAGGATGAACTAAATCAATCTTATTGATTACAAGGTACACTGGGCGGTCTGTAATTTTCTTCAAGCGTTCGATGATGTAGTTATCACCAGCTCCACGAGGTTCATCAGCATTAACCATGAACATGATCGCATCAACTTCATTTAATGAAGACATTGCAGATTGCACCATAAAATCTCCCAATTTATTGTGAGATTTATGGATTCCGGGAGTGTCAATAAAGACAATTTGTTCTCGGTCGGTCGTATAGATACCTTGAATCTTATTTCGTGTCGTTTGAGGAACGTTACTCATAATTGCAACTTTTTGACCAATAACGTAGTTCAAAAATGTTGATTTACCAACGTTAGGACGTCCTACGATAGCTACAAATCCTGAGTGAAATGCTTGATTATTTTCTTCCATGTTTTATATCCGTTTCTTTAGTTTAGAATAACTTACTACCAAAAATCAGCAATCCAATCACAGCCGAAAATGCTGCCGTAATCAATACACCACTTGCTGCAATATCTTTGGCTTGTTTAATTAATGGATGATACTTTCCGTTGGCAGCTAAATCAGCCAAACGTTCAATTGCTGAATTTAAAATTTCGGCGCCCAAAACAGCTGCAATGCAGCCCAAAATTACAATCCATTCCATTAAATTCAAGTCTAATATAAAACCTACAGCAATCGTTGGTATAGTAATTAGCAAATGATAGCGAAAATTACGTTCCGTTTTAAATACTTCCCGTAATCCATGCCATGCATGCCCCATCGACTGAAATATTGAGCGATTTTTCTCTGTTTGGCGCTTACCTTTTAAGGCCATAAGCATTCATGATTTCTTTTTGAAGTGGGAACATTTTTTCTTGATCTTCTTTTTCCATATGATCGTATCCATTCAAATGAAGGAAACCATGTACACATAGAAAACCGAGTTCACGTTCATACGAATGTCCTAAGAACTCCGCTTGTTCTGCAACTTTATCGACTGATATCATCAAATCTCCGATATTAGCTGGAATTTCTTCTGCCATTTCAGGATCCATAATAATGTCTTCGTCTGCATCGTTAATTGCAAAACTGATTACATCGGTTGGTCGATCAACGTTTCGATATTCCTTGTTAATTTGATGAATTTCATCGTTATGCATTAAAGTCACTGAGATTTCGGTTTCTTCATCCAAATGTAAATAATTTCCAGCAAATTCAAGAATATCTGTAATTAAATCAAGATTTTTTGAATCCTCAGCTTTAGTATGATCAAATGTTTGAATATCCATCAGATTTATCCTTTCGCTTCTTTATCATCGTAAGCTTGCACGATTTTAGCCACTACTGGATGTCGAATAACATCATTAGCAGTAAAGTTTACAAATGAAATTTTATTAATTCCCTGTAAAACTAACTGTGCTTCTTTTAATCCACTTCGCGTACCACGTGGTAAATCAATTTGAGTAACATCCCCATTAACAATCATTTTAGAACCAAATCCTAAACGAGTTAAGAACATCTTCATTTGTTGATTAGTGGTATTTTGAGCTTCATCTAAAATTACAAAGGCATTATCGAGGGTACGTCCACGCATGTAAGCTAACGGTGCAATCTCGATCACTCCTCTGTCCAATAAACGCGTTGTATGCTCTGCACCGATGATTTGATACAAAGCATCGTATACCGGACGTAGATATGGATCAACTTTTTCTTTTAAATCTCCAGGTAAAAATCCAAGGCTTTCACCTGCTTCAACAGCCGGACGAGTTAGGATAATGCGTTCAACTTCACCTTTTTTTAAAGCTGCAATTGCCATTACCACTGCTAGATACGTTTTACCGGTACCAGCAGGTCCAATGCCAAACGTCACGTCATTATCGTTAACTGATTGAACATACTGTCTTTGACCAAAGTTTTTGATTCGAACTGGCTTTCCTTTAGCATCTTTAATCAAAATTGTAGAATACAAATCTGGAAGGTAATCTAAGGTGCCTTTTTCAACCATCTTCATCGCACTCACAAAATCAGCACTATTCAATTGAACTCCTGATCTTAAAACTTTTAACAGCGTTTTGAGAACATCGTAGGTTTGTTCAACCGCCTGTTTAGCGCCTTTGATTGTGATTCGTTCACCAAAAGGAAGTACTTTAACGTTCATCCCTTCTTCAAGGACGGGAATAAAACGTTCTTGGTTTCCTAAAAGTGAAACTTCTAAATTTGGATCAGATAATATTAGACTTTTTTCAAATACTTCTTCGGTCACGTAGTCGTCCCCTAACTTAAGGTGTTTTTTACAATTTCGTTGACTTTTGAACCGTCTGCTTTTCCTTTGACTTTTGGCATTAATTTAGACATTACTTTACCAAAATCAGCTTTAGAAGTAGCACCCGTTTCAGTAATTACATCATTAATAATTGATTGAAGTTCTTCATCAGATAATTGTTCTGGCATGTACTTTTCAACCACTTTTAGTTCAGCTTCGGTTTCTTGAACAAGGTCATCACGTCCGCCTTTTTGGAATTCATTGATTGAATCTTTACGTTGCTTATATGCACGATTAATAACTGCAGCAAAATCTTCGTCATTTAAGTCATGACCAACTCGACCTTGTTCATTTAAAATTTCAGATTTAATCATTCGAATAACGCTCAAACTTAATTTATCGTGCGCCTTCATTGCGGTTTTTAAATCATTGTTGAGTTGTTCAGTAAAATTCATTTTGAAATCTCCTTTTAAGTATACAAAAAAAGCCCCTGAAATTCAGGAGCAATGATCGGATTAGAAACGTTTTTTGTTCTTACGTTTTCTAGCAGCTTCCGATTTCAACTTGCGTTTAACGCTAGGTTTTTCGTAAAATTCACGTTTACGATATTCTTGTAGAGTACCGGACTTTGACACCGTACGTTTAAAGCGACGAAGAGCGTCATCAAGTGACTCGTTTTTGCGAACAACTGTTTTTGACAATGTGATTCCCTCCCTCCGAGCTTTGAAATAACAATTCGTACTGAGTACTCATGTTTCTTAAATATTATAACTGAACAAGCCCGCCACGTCAACATAAAATAAATAACTCCGTTGATAATTATTTATTTATACGAAAACGTTTTCTAACTCGGAACAACTATGTTAATATCATACCAAAAGACATAGGAGTTAAACAATATGGAAAACAAAAAAAATATGATTAATGTTTTTATTCTTTCAGATTCTGTTGGTGATACTGGTGATCAAGTTGCTCGTGCAGCTGCTGCTCAGTTCTTAGATGCGGAGTTCAACTTTGCTCGCTACCCTTTCACTCACACGATATCACTATTAGATAGCATCTTAAATAAAGCTACTCGCGAAAATGCAATGGTCTTCTCAACCTTTGTTAATCCAGAGCTAAACCAATACGCTAAAGATTTTTGTCAGGATAAATCTTTAAAATATCTCGACATCTTAACTCCTGCCGTAGATCTGTTCGCAGAAAAAACTAATTTAACTCCAGAACATAAACCTGGACAAACACATTCATTAAATGCTAAATATTTCGATAAAATTTCGGCAATGGAATTTGCTGTTACATATGATGACGGAAAAGATCCTGCTGGCTTCCTAAAAGCCGATATCGTCCTCTTAGGAGTATCGCGGACATCTAAGACGCCACTTTCCCTTTATCTTGCTAACAAGGGCTATAAAGTAGCAAATTTGCCACTTGTACCGCAAACTCAAACTCCGGAAGAAATCTGGCAAGTGGACCCTAATAAAATTTTCGGTTTAACGACTACTAAAGAAGTTTTGAATGATATCCGACGTCAACGTATGATTTCATACGGCTTGAATCCTGAATCTTCTTATTCCAACATGGACAGCATTAATAAAGAACTTCAATCTGCAGACGAACTTTTCAAGAAAATTGGCTGTCTAGTAATCAATACTGCTAACAAATCAATTGAAGAAACAGCTACAATCATTATGGAAAGTCTTATATAAAACAAAAAATGTAATAAGGCACGTGCTTAAATCAGCCCGCCTTATTACATTTTTTTAATTATTAATAATTTTTTCAATCAACATATCAT
>JALAGR010000197.1 GCA_022712335.1 Pediococcus sp.
AAGAGTTGTTATGGTAGTTATTTCGGAGCAGGAAAATACTAATGGGGGCTTAATTCTAGCAACTTCACCAATGGCTAAAAAACTTTTTGGCTTGAAGGCAAATGTATCTCGCCAACGGGATTTACCGCGCGATCCGAGAATAATAATGGTCCCGCCACGAATGAATTTATATATCAAAAGAAATATTCAAATTAACGAAATATTTAAACAGTACGTCGCCGAAGAAGATCTGTATCCGTACTCGATTGATGAATCAATTTTAGATATTACTAAGACATGGAAACTTTTTGGTAATGATCCCGTTGAGGTCGCAAAAAAGATTCAGCATGAAGTGCGTGAACAATTAGGGCTATATACTACGATTGGGATTGGAGAAAATCCAATCCAAGCGAAATTGGCACTAGATAATTATGCTAAAAAAGCGGATGACCTCATTGGCATGATTACATATGATACAGTTGCACAAAAAATTTGGACAATTCCTAAACTAACTAACGTGTGGGGGATTGGCCGACGAACAGCCAAGCACTTACAAAAGATAGGTATTAACAGTGTGGATGAACTTGCACATAGTAACCCATACTTCATCAAACAAGAATTTGGGATTATAGGAACACAACTATTTGCGACTGCATGGGGAATTGATCGAACGGTTTTAAGTGAAAGGGTAAAGCCCAAAGAAAATAGTATTGGTAATTCACAAGTATTACCAAGGGATTATCACCAGCAACGTGAAATTGAAACGGTAATTAAGGAAATTAGTGAGCAAGTTGGAGCGCGACTAAGGCATCGTAACCTGCAATGTAGCGAGATTGCGCTGAGTATTGGTTTTAGTTATCGAACACAGGAAAATAGTGGGTTTAGTCAGGCAATGCGGGTGATACCTACGAATAGCAACGAAGAGCTTTTTACTTATACAAAGGAGCTTTTCAGAAAGCATTGGAAAGGTCAGGCGGTGCGTAATATTGCAATTTTCACTGCTAAGTTAAGCCATCAGGTGGGAGAACAATTGAATTTGTTTGATGTAATAACGAAGGTACCTAAGCATCAAGCAGATCAGGTTGTTGACCAAATCAGAGCCGAATATGGATTTACTTCATTAGTATATGCGCGTAGTTTGACGGAAGGCGGAACCGCAATTCAAAGGGCAAGTTTAGTTGGAGGACATAATGGGGGCAATGCTTATGAATAAAAAGCAGGAAGCAGCTTTAATCGACCAACGAATAAAAATGTTGTTTAATGCATCTAAATTTAATACGCAATTTTGGATTGTGATTGTTAACGATATTTACGATCATACGTACAATATCTTTTTTAGTGAACAACGCCGCCGAGAACGGGAGCGGTCAATTCCAGTCCATACGGTCACTAATTACTCTTTAGAATATTTAGAAGAGATTGTCCGAGGACTTAATCAACGGTGGAACTTTACGATAAAATTTATCCAGTTTGAAAATCAATATTGGCCTTCAAATCAAAGAATTATTCAAAAAAAGAGGCGTAAGGATGAATAGTAAAAATAATCAATATGATCCTAGGGCAGTTCAAAATTTTTTTGATACACAATATATTGATCGTGGAATGATGAAGTGGCAAGGATTTTTCCTTTCGGATCATACAGTAGCAATTAAGCAAAATCGCGATTTTAATGAGCAACTTTACAAGCGAACGGTGCCGTCCGCAATGACTCAAGCTGCAATTAGAACGATCATTGCAAGAGCGATTGAAAAGGGAATTGCTGTCGAAGTACAAATTAATGAACGGAATCAAGATTTAGTTTTTGAAAGCATAGTAAGTGCAAAAATTGAAGGTTTCGAAGGTGATTATATTTACCTTGGTGACGGGCAATTTATTAATATTTCGGCGATTCGTTCGATTAAACTTGTGGGATAATTCGATAATTAAGAAGACTTTTACTTTGTTTGAAATGACTGTCGTACTTTTTATTATTGAACTAAACGTATCTAGTAAAAAATGGATGTGACGTATTTAAGGAAATGTAATGTTGCAGGAGATTCAAAAAGTTACTGGAAATTGGATAAAATGTAAGCATTGACAAACCGCGCCATAATACGTATTATATTAAACGTCTATGAACAGATAAAAAATTGAAATGAAAGAAGGAGTTCGGGTATGTCAGGACATTCAAAGTGGCATAATATTCAAGGTCGTAAAAACGCCCAAGATGCAAAACGTGGTAAAATTTTCCAACGAATCTCTCGTGAGATTTATGTTGCAGTTAAAGCTGGGGGTCCGGACCCTTCTTCTAACCCTCAATTACGTTTAATGATGGATAAGGCACGTGCAGCAAATATGCCAAAAGACAACATCAAGCGTGCCGTTGATAAGGGTAGTGGCTCAGGTGGAGCTAACTACGAAGAAATCACATATGAAGGATATGGACCAGCTGGTACAGCAATTATCGTGTCAGCTTTGACAGATAATAAGAACCGTACTGCAGCAGCTGTTCGTTCAGCATTCACTCACCATGGTGGTTCACTAGGGGCTTCAGGTTCAGTTTCTTACATGTTTGATCGTAAGGGTTACATTGTTATTAGTCGTGAAGACCTTGATAAAAATGAAGACGATATGA
>JALAGR010000004.1 GCA_022712335.1 Pediococcus sp.
GACGATGATTTTAGTTTTTGAATCAATGGGAATTTTAGAAGGAATTCTGGAAGATAAAACAAAATTTAAGAAATCGTTTCAAGCTAGTGCAATCACGACATTTTTTTCAGGTTTCTTAGGTACAAGTCCAACGGTAGCCGCTGCTGAAAGTGCTTCTGGAATTGAAAGTGGTGGAAAAACAGGAATAGTAGCACTTGTGTCAGGTATGCTATTTCTATTTTCATTATTTCTCATTCCACTTTTAAGTTATGTTCCGCAAGCGGCAATTGCTCCAGTAATTATTATTACAGGAGCGTTAATGATGAAACAACTCGCAGCAATCAATTATGATGACTTTACAGAATGGTTCCCATCGTTTTTAATTATTGTATTAATACCTTTAACTGGATCGATTTCTACAGGGCTGGCTTTTGGATTTGTAGCTTATCCAGTATTAAAGATGGTTATCAAGAAAACTAATAATATGCACCCGATTTTGTACTTATTGGGTGGAATGTTTTTAGCAGAATTGATATTTAATTCAATTTTAATTTAGGAGAAAGACGATGAGTAAATTGATAGATAAAAAGAAAGCATTAAAAAGTTTAGAAGTTGCAAGAATGTATTATGAAGCTGATATGGGACAAGTAGAAATTAGTAATCAACTTAATTTATCGCGACCAACGGTTTCACGACTTCTTCAATTTGCTCAAGACAATGGTATCGTACAAATTAAAATTGTTGATCCGTTTTCATGTATCGAGAGTTTAGAAGCTACTTTACAAGCTAAATACGGATTAAAAGAAGCACATGTAATATACGCTGATTATGATAATTATAAAAACTTAACGCAACAATTGGGGGTATATACCGCCAATTACTTATCAGATATTGTTTCCGATGGTGATATTATTGGCGTGAGTTGGGGAACTACTCTTTATGAGGTTGCTGATGCGCTTCAAAGTCAAAAAGCTGAAAATGTTCAAATTGTAGAACTGAAGGGTAGCGTTACTTATACTCCCACGCCTGTTTATGGGGAAGATGTATTAATGAAATTTGGAGAAGCTTTTCATACAGCGCCACATGAACTTCCTCTGCCTGTAGTTTTTGAAAACCAAACAACACACGATGTTGTGCTAAAAGATAGATATATTAAGAAGTTGATCGACCTCGGTAAAAAAACTAATATCGCTATCTTTACAGTTGGGACAACTAGGGATGATGCATTATTATTCAAAACAGGATATTTTGACAAAAATGATATCAGAAAGCTTCAAAAAAATGCGGTTGGAGATATTTGCTCACGATTTATTAATGAAAATGGCGATATAGCTGTTGAAGATGTAAACAATCGAACGATGGGGATTGAACTAACCGAACTTAAGGAAAAAGAACATTCAATTTTAGTAGCAGGAGGAAAACGTAAATACGAAGCGATTAAGGCTGCATTAGCAGGAAAATATGCAAATTGTTTAGTAACGGATGTTGAAACTGCTCAAAAATTGATTAATGAATAATCTTAATTTTTTAGGAGGAAACCATAATGAGAATGGTTGACGTCATTGATCGCAAAAGAAATGGAAGCGTTTTAAAAAAAGAGGAAATAAAGGCATTTGTTGATGGATATACAGATGGCAGTATTCCAGATTATCAAGCTAGCGCCCTATTGATGGCAATTTATTTTAACGGTATGACGGATGAAGAACAATCAGAGTTAACGATGCAGATGTTGAATTCGGGCGATAAATTAGATTTATCCGATATTGAAGGAATAAAAGTGGATAAACATTCTACTGGAGGAGTAGGTGATAAAACGAGCATACCTTTAGCTCCGATGATTGCTGCTTTAGGAATCCCAATTCCTATGATTTCAGGAAGAGGGCTGGGTCATACAGGTGGAACCTTAGATAAATTAGAAGCTATTCCGGGGTTTAAAGTCGAAATTTCAGAAGAAGATTTTAAACAACAAATTAAAGATATTAAACTGGCAATTATAGGAGCAACAGGAAATGTTGCTCCTGCAGATAAAAAGATTTATGCATTGCGAGATGTAACTGATACAGTTGGCTCGATTCCTCTAATTGCCGGATCGATTATGAGTAAAAAAATTGCTTCTGGTACGGATGCACTAGTGCTAGATGTGAAAACTGGATCAGGCGCTTTTATGAAAAAAGAACAAGATGCAATTGATTTAGCTAATGCACTAGTTAAAATAGGCAAAAATGTTGGTATGAAGTGTATGGCGCTGATTTCAGATATGAACCAACCGTTAGGGAATATGATTGGAAACGCTTTGGAAATTCAAGAATCGATTGATATTTTAAAAGGAAAGGGCCCAGAAGATATTACCGATTTAGTATTAACATTAGGCAGCCAAATGGTTGTTCTAGCTAAGAAGGCCCAAACTTTAAATCAAGCTCGTCAAATGCTAGAAAATGTTATACAGAATGGGACGGCCTTAGATGCTTTCCGTCAAATGATTATCGCTCAAGGCGGAAATCCTAAAGTGATTGATGACCCAACGATCATGCCACAAGCAAAATATAAAGTTGAACTTCCGGCCCAAACTAGTGGATATGTAGTTAAAATGGCAGCTGATGAAATTGGTATTGCAGCAATGTTGCTTGGTGGTGGACGTCAGTCAAAAGAAGATATTATTGACTATGCTGTTGGAATTGAATTACATAAAAAAGTTGGTGACCAGGTTGATAAAGGTGAAAGCTTATTAAC
>JALAGR010000198.1 GCA_022712335.1 Pediococcus sp.
CTCTTTTGGTAGAGCATCTGACTGTTAATCAGGGTTGCGACGGTTCGAGTCCGCCTGCCGGAGTTAGGCTGTATGGATGTTAACTGGAAAGTTAGCATCCTTTTGTTATATGCCGGCTTAGCTCAGTTGGTAGAGCGGCGGTATCGTAAACCGTAGGTCAGGTGTTCGACTCACCTAGCCGGCATTTGTTTGGATGCGCCTTAATGTTAAAGTTAAGGCGTGTTTTTTCATATACAGTCTTTGGTTTTTAAGGCGAAAGTTATGGAGGAAATATACAATTGAATACACAAGATAAGGATACAGCATTTCTTGGTCAACCACGTGGGTTAATGACGTTGTTCTTCACGGAAATGTGGGAACGTTTTAGTTACTACGGTATGCGTGCTATTTTAATCTACTACATGTACTATGCTGTAACTAAAGGTGGTTTAGGATTTAGTCAGGCCACGGCTGCTTCAGTAATGGCCATTTATGGTTCACTAGTTTATCTAGCTAGTGTTGCTGGTGGATTTATCAGTGATCGACTTTTAGGTAGTAGAAAAACCGTGTTTTACGGTGGTGTGCTGATCATGTTTGGTCACATCGCACTTTCACTTCCTTTTGGTGGTGCTGCTTTACTAGTATCAATTGCATTGATTGTTGCTGGTACAGGTATGTTGAAACCGAATGTTTCTGAAATGGTTGGATCGCTATATTCTGTAGAAGATACAAGACGTGATGCCGGATTTAGTATTTTTGTTTTCGGTATTAACCTTGGTGCACTTGTTGCTCCGTTAATCGTTTCTTGGGTCGGCTTTAACATGAGTTTCCATGCTGGATTCTCATTGGCCGCAATCGGTATGTTCTTTGGTTTGATTCAATATTACATTGATGGTAAAAAATACCTCAATAAAGATAGCCTCTACCCATCAGATCCAATTCAGCCTGAAGAAGTTAAGAAGTTTAGCCTTCGAGTTTTGATGGGTGTTGTGGTTCTAGCATTAATCTTAATTGTTATGTTCGTTGCTAATGCACTAACAATTGATAATGTTGTCCTACTAATTAGTATTATTGCTGTAATTGCGCCAATTGTTTACTTTATTATTATGTTCGCAAGTAGTAAGGTTTCTAAAACAGAACGTTCACGTTTATGGGCTTATGTTCCATTGTTCATTGCTGCAACATTATTCTGGGCAATCGAAGAACAAGGTTCAGTTGTTTTAGCATTATTCGCTGCTGATCGTACTCAATTAAATTACGGTTGGATGCATATTACTCCTGCTAACTTCCAATCCCTTAACCCATTGTTCATCATGCTTTATACACCAATCTTTGCGTGGTTATGGACTAAGTTAGGTAAGAAACAACCATCGTCACCTAAGAAGTTCACATACGGACTTGTATTTACAGGTCTATCATATCTATTTATCGCTTTACCAGGCTTAATGTTTGGGACTGACGGTAAGGTCAATGCACTTTGGTTAGTTGGTAGCTGGGCAATCGTTGAAATTGGTGAAATGTTAATTTCTCCAATCGGATTGTCTGTAACGACAAAATTAGCTCCTGCTGCATTTGCTTCTCAAATGATGAGTATGTGGTTCTTAGCGGATGCTGCTGGGCAAGCAATTAATGCTCAGTTGGTTCGTTTCTACCCAGGACATGAAGTAGCTTACTTTATCGTATTAGGTATCGTAACACTTGTCTTTGCTGGTCTTCTATTAATCTGTTCACCATGGATTACTAAGAAGATGAAAGGTATTAACTAATTAAATATTTGAATTCAAGAGATGAACTAGGTTATGCTTAGTTCATCTTTTTATTTTGGAGGAATTTATGACTAGAAAAGTAGTGCTTTTTATTGCGATGAGTATTGATAATTATATTGCAGACGACCAGGGAGCAGTAGATTGGTTAGAAGATAATATTCGTGGAAATGAAGTTGATGATAGTTACAATCAAATGTATTCTAAAATTGATACTGTTGTAATGGGCAGAATTACCTATGATCAAGTCACTCAAGAATTATCTCCAGAAAAATATATGTATGAAGATCGACAATCATATATAATTACTTCGCGACCTGAGCAGGATACAGATTCGATTAAATTTCGAAATCAATCGCCGGTGGAATTAATTCAAGAACTTCAAAAAGAAGATGGAAAAGATATTTGGATTATTGGGGGAGCCCAAATTGTGGATCCGCTCGTGCAAGCCAACCTAATCGATGAATACATTCTAACGACTATTCCAATTTTTATGGGTTCTGGCATTCGCCTTTTTAAGGAAATTGGTGCACAAGTACCGGTTCAACTTGTCGATGTATATCAAAAAAATGAATTAGTATATTCGATTTACCAAAGAGGTTAATAGAGTGAAAATAGCAGTAACTAGTGATAATCATTTTGACGTAAATAAAATTGATGAAGATTACATGGTGCAAAAACAGGCCAAGTATCTTTTGAAAAATAAAATAGGAGTTTATCTGATAGCAGGTGACCTATTTAATAAATTTAGCCGGAGTATGCGCTATGTTGAAATGCTTCAAGAACTTGTAGGAGATCATACTAAAGTTTTTTTCGTAGCAGGAAATCACGATATGCTCAATGACATTGAATATGACCAGCTAGAATCCGATTTAAGCCCGTTGTACCTCCATAACAAGTTTTATGATGTTCCAGGTACAGAATGGCGAATTATTGGAAATAACGGCTGGTACGACTATACATTCGCTGATAATGTTGATAAAACGACGGAACAGTTCTGGCGGTGGAAAAAGTCTTTTTGGATTGATACTGGAATTGAACAACCCATGTCGGATATTGAGCGTATGGACATTGTGCTAAAACAAACAGAAGAACAATTAGAACGTGCTTCTGACAAAAAGATTCTATTTGTGACGCATTTTGCAGTACGTCATGAATATATCCATTATGCTAAAGAGGCGCGTTTTTGGAATATGATCAATGGAATGGCTGGAAGTCGAAGGATGGAAAAATTGCTAGATCGATATCAGCCACAATTGGTGATATCTGGACATTTACATCATCATTTTAAACCTCTTGCAAAGTCTAACGGAATATATTATAATAATTCAGTCGGTTATCATAACAACCGAATCGACGAGTGGAGTTCAGATGATTTCTTCACTGAATGGACTCAGAGATTGCTTATAACTAATCTTGAATAATTTTGAAAAAAGTTTAAAAAAAAGCTTGCAAAATCCTTCAGGATTGGGTATTATTATTAAGTCGGATAGATAAGACGACATCTTATATGGAAGGGTAGCGAAGTCTGGCTAAACGCGGCGGACTGTAAATCCGCTCCTTCGGGTTCGGTTGTTCGAATCCACTCCCTTCCACCATATTGGGCTATAGCCAAGCGGTAAGGCAACAGGTTTTGATCCTGTCATGCGCTGGTTCGATCCCAGCTAGCCCAATCTAGTTATCCGTAAACATCATATCAACGATATGATGTTTTTTTGTGCTTAAATTTAGGTAATGGAACCAGTTGATGTTGAGTATAATAAATTCAAGTTTTTAAAC
>JALAGR010000199.1 GCA_022712335.1 Pediococcus sp.
CAATTGCACTGCTTCTTACCGGCGTGATTTTAGCAAATATTGTTAAACAACTTTTGCCACGTATCCCAGAAGCATTCATTTTAATCGCGGTCGGAATCGCTTTGTCGTTCACGCCCGCTTTTCATAATTTTGAACTTCGTCCTGAATTTTTTATGCTGGTAATTATTGCCCCCATCATGTTCATTGATGGCCAAAAACAATCGTTTAATCGCATTCGCCAGCGTTTCCGTGTAATTTTCTTACTATCGGTCGTTCTCGCGGGAGCTAGCGCCCTCATTGTTGGTTTACTGACCAATAATTTTGAAGCAAAATGGACGCTACCAATCGCCATTGCTTTGGCAGCAATCGTTACACCAACTGATGCGGTCGCGGTCAAATCAATGACTAGTGGCACCGCTATGCCGGAAAACATTAGCGAAGCGCTTGAATTGGAATCGCTATTCAACGATGCCACCGGCTTGGTGATCCTCGATTTAGCATTATCAGTTCTTCAAAATGGAACTTTTTCTGCAATCACAGGATTTGAACACTTCATTTTTGTTGCATTGGGTGGAATATTAATTGGAATTATTGCTGGATTTTTAATCGTTTCATTACGCGTTAATTTAAATATTCACGTTAATAATCCTGAAACTATCATTATCCCAATCGGCCTACTTACACCTTTTCTCGTTTATCTCTTAGCCGAACACTTTGGTACGTCGGGGATTTTAGCGGTGGTCGCTACTGGAATGATTCATAATTGGGAATCTGAACGTTTACGCTTAACTTCAACGCGCGTTCAACTAACCTCTTCGACAATTTGGACTACGCTTTCCAACTTCTTAAATAGCGTTGTTTTCCTATTCCTCGGAATAACCTTACCGATGGTTTGGGTCGACTTTACTAAAATGGGAGCTCCTATCATCCTCCAACTTATTGGTATTAGTGTGATGATTTATCTTTCAATGCTCGCGATTCGTTTCTGGTGGTCAGCTCATGAAGCTCCGGAAAATCGTGATCATTTCTTGGGCTCCCATGATAAGTCGGTTCACCGTCTTTGGTCCAAAGTATTCGCTATTAGTGGTGTCCATGGAACGGTAACCCTTGCGATGGCATTTTCATTGCCAACTCGCATTGGTGGTCATCCTTTCCCTTATCGTGAAGAATTAATTGTGATTGCCACTCTCGTCATCCTAATTAGCATGCTGGTTAGCGCAATTAGCCTTCCACTCATGCTTCCAACTAAAACTACGGAATATTCACTTGCCGATATTGACCATGTTCGTAATAAAATGGTGGATTATGCCACTCTTCAACTACGCGATATAATCGACGATCACGATGTTCGCGATACTTTAACAGAGCAGCTTCAATCTCAAAAAGGAGCATTGACGGAACAAATCGTTGATTTCAATGAATACCAAAAGTTGATGTACGAAACTCAAGATTTCATCCGGACGTACATCCACGGACCATCAATTTCAGCTAAGTATAGCTTGGAAGTCGTTAATATTTACGAAGAAATACTTAATAGATTTATAGTACCCAACTTCAATCCTCGGGAACATATATTTAATAAAATACGCTACATCTTAAAAAAGAACTCTAAGCGAACGCGGGGGTTCTACAAACACGCTAAGTGGCATCTACAAAATGGTCAGATCACTAAACACCAGCGACTTGTCGCTCGAGAGAGATGGTTAGCTAATCAACCTTCTGATACACTGCAAAAGCGTCGAAACGTTCGAGATGCCCTACTTGAACTTAACGAGGAAGTGATTAATTCTTCCGACAAATATCTTGATGACGTTTTACGTATTCGTTTGCTGCGTAAACAAAGTGATAATCAACATATTAACCTCGTTCGCAAATCAATCAATAAGTATTGCGCAATGGTGCGTCGTGATTATACTAAGACAACTACTTTTGTCAGCAACGATTTGTATATTAAGGCGTTCCAGCAAGAATATAATTTTATCCAACGTGGGGTAAGTAATGGCTTTATAAGTTCTGAGATGGCGACCGTTCTTTACGATGAAATCAACCAAGCTCAAACTTTACAACTGCAACGTACACAACAACTCCAATCAATTACAGCCTGATTTATGTAGACTAAAAAACATCCCTAATTTTTTCAAAAAAATTGGGATGTTTTTTTAATCAAGTCTTATTTTATACGCTAAAAAACGTAATCCAGCCCTTATTTCTTGTTATAATTATTGAAAATAATTAATAGCTAGAGGTTTATACAATGGGGTATCTATACTTATCTGCAGCAATCGTTGGAGAATTATTGGGGGATAATCTACTTAAAGCTTCAGCCGGCTTTACACGCCCGTTCTATGCTATTTCCGCATTGCTTTCCTACGGAATCTGTTTTTACTTTTTTGCACTTTCACTCAAAACGATTAATTTGAACATCGCTTATTCAGTGTGGGCCGGAATTGGAATTTTACTCACCACGGTGATTGCTTTCATTTTCTGGAAAGAACCTTTGAATTTAGGTAATCTTTTAGGAATTTTCCTAATTATTTTAGGAGTCGTTATTTTAAGCTACTTCGGTTCTAATTAAAAACCTAAGATCGAATTTATTCGATTTCAGGTTTTTCGTTTATTTACTCATTTCACCTTGAGAACGTTGAAGGCTCCGCTCCAATTCAGTAATCAACTTAGAATTGCATTCTGGTGCATCTTTCAAACTGCTTAATAGCTTTTCTCCTATTTCTAAGTAAGTGCTGAACTTCATTTCGAACTTCAATTTATAAAAAGTCGACACTGCTTCCCGAAATTTACCTTTAGTTAGAAAGACATTTACTTCATCTAACAGACTCCTATCTTTTTGACTTTGTTGCTGTTCAAAAACAATTTCAGTATCTCCAGCTTTTCCTTTACTCAACGTATACTTCAAACCATCAGTAAATTGTTCGACCTGGCGCATGATAAAATCGCTATTATTTTTCAAATTGGTGCCTCCATTTCAAAAAGTAAGTCGATAATTTCTATAAATATTCTACCACTTCGCTATTTACGGATTTGTATACATCATGTAC
>JALAGR010000200.1 GCA_022712335.1 Pediococcus sp.
AACTTTGAGGCTATTCGAGGTGAAGCTAAAACGTTGCAAGAGATACAAGCAATTGACGAAACAACAATTGACGAAGAATATCTTGACGATTTTAGAGAACTAAAACAGCAAATTACTGTTTATTTAGAAAAAGGGCCAGAATATCTATTTGATTCTGCATTATTTCACCGAATGCAAACATATTTGGGAGGTAAGCGAGTAGATAAAAATGGAAATAAGATTTATGGACAATATGATCTCGTAAAAATATTAACTGATCAAGCATTATCATCTGTTAAGTGGCTGGAAAAAATTGGCATTGAGTTTGATAAAAAAGATGTTGCGATGCCAGTAGGAGCTTTATGGCGTAGAGGACATAAACCACTAAAAAATGAAGGATATGCTTATGTTTCCGCCTTAAGAGAATTTGTTGAAAGTAACGGTGGGAAAATTCTTACGGACACAGCAGTAAAATCGCTGATTACGGAAAATAATCAAGTGAAAGGAATTATTGGTAGTGGTTTAAATGACCAAAAAATTACTATTCATGCTCAAGGAGTTATTCTAGCTACTGGTGGCTTTGGAGCCAATACGAAAATGTTGAAACAATATAATACTTATTGGACTGAAATAGAAGATGATATTAAAACATCTAATTCACCAGCCATTACAGGAGATGGAATTCTACTTGGCCAAAGTGTAGGCGCTGATTTAGTCGGGATGGGATTTTCACAAATGATGCCCGTTTCAGATCCTGAAACGGGTGAACTATTTACAGGTCTGCAAGTACCACCTCAAAACTTTGTTATGGTAAATCAAGATGGGAAACGATTCGTTAATGAATATGGTAGTCGAGATCAATTAACACAGGCTGCTATTGATAATGGTGGTTTATTCTATCTAATTGCTGATGAAGAAATTAAAAAGACGGCTTACAATACCAGTCAAGAAAAAATTGATCAACAAGTTGCAGATGGAACTCTATTTAGGGCGGATTCTTTGGAAGAGTTAGCAAAACAATTAGGAATGGAAGCTCCAATCTTAAAAGCGACTATCGATGAATACAATCAATATGCTGATGAAGGATTTGATCCTAAGTTTGGAAAAGACGTTTTTGATTTGAAAGTTCTCGTGCCACCATTTTATGCGACACCTCGAAAACCGGCTGTTCATCATACGATGGGCGGGTTGAAGATTGACACGCAGACTCATGTTTTAAATGAATCGGGTCAAAGGATTAAAGGGTTATATGCTGCAGGAGAAGTTGCCGGAGGGATTCATGCTGGAAACCGACTTGGAGGAAACTCTTTGACAGATATATTTACATTTGGACGTATTGCCGGCAGAACGGCTGTTAATGAAATGTAACCAAAAATAAGGATCAACGTCATCCGCGAGAAATCTCGTGGCAACGTTAATCCTTATTTTTTTCGCGTATTTTTACGACGCTCTAAGTTGAGTTGGTGTTGGAGATGGTCAACTTTGTGGTCTAGTTGGTCAATTTTTTTGAAGAGCTTCGTCATATCATCTTCTTGCGTATCAGCTTCGGAAGTGAAAAATCCGGTAATGGTACTGGTTAACAAACCGATAAAACCGACCCCACCAATCATCAAGAAAGCAGCGATAAATTTACCGATATTGGTAGTAGGTGAAATATCGCCATAACCTACAGTCGTTGCGGTCGTAATTGCCCACCACAAAGCGGCAGGATATGAAATACGTTCGACAACGGAGTAGAGTAGTGAACTTAAAACCAAAATAATCATACTGGCGGTAAAAAGATTTAGAAAGCCAGAAGTGTAGATGAAACGATGTACGGTTTTAGAAAATTTACCATCTAGCCCGAACCGCCATAGCAAATGATGGCTGCGAATCAAGCGGAAAACACGCCCAATCCGAAAAATTGCGAAAGCTGGGTGTAATGGGATTAGTGACAATAGATCAAAAGTGTTATCAAAAAGATAGCGCTGTGCCTTTTTGTTTTTGGGCATCCGTGCAAAAAAATCAATCGCATAGATGATCAAAAGTGCGTTCATTAGATGGATAACTAGCGCACTGTTCAAATTAATGCTCTTGGTGAAAAATGAAGCTGCCACTAATGTAAATGAAATAAAAGCAATCAAAGCTAGAAAACTATCATATAAAATTTGAAAATCTGTTTTATGTTTAATCATATTTAAATTCCCCTAATTGATAGAATTATTTTAACGCATTTTGGGGAGCTGTAAATAGCAAAGAAAATGATATGATATGAATATCTAATACTGAAGAGGAATTTGACTATGAAAAAAATATTAGCATTACATACGGGTGGGACGATTTCAATGTCCGCCAGCAACGATACAGTAAAGACAAATGAACAAAATCCACTTTTGGATAGCCAGTTTATCAACGAAAATATCGACTTGGTCAATGAGGTGATTTTAAATAAGCCGTCAGAGCATATTACACCAGATGACATGCTGATTATTAAAAAAAGGGTCAAGAAGGCGATTGACGAAAAAGAATGCGATGGAATCGTGATAACACATGGAACGGATACGCTGGAGGAAACGGCGTACTTTTTGGACTTAACGATTGAAAATACGATTCCAGTAGTGCTTACTGGGGCAATGCGTTCTTCGAACGAGTTAGGCTCCGATGGTGTGTACAATTTCCAAAGTGCTATTTTGACTGCAGCCTCCGATGAAGCTAGCGGTAAAGGCGTTTTAGTCGTAATGAATGATGAAATTCACACCGCCCGTTTCGTAACCAAAACCCACACGACCAACGTAAATACGTTTAGGACGCCAACTTTCGGTCCGCTCGGAATTGTTTACAAGCGTGACATTCGTTTCTTCCAAGCCTTAATCAATCAGCATGTTTGCGACATCGACCATCTTGAAAAAGGTGTTTACTTGATTAAAGCTTATGCGGGGATTCCAAAGGAAATTTTTGAAATTATGAATCGTCCTGAAACAAAGGGAATTGTAATTGAAGGTTTAGGTGCCGGAAATCTGCCAGTTGAAGTGGTGGAACCCATTCAAGCGTTGATTGACAATGATATTACGGTAGTAATGGTTTCACGCTGTTACAATGGCTTAGCTGAACCCATCTACGATTATGCTGGTGGTGGAATCGATCTCGAACGCATGGGAGTGGTCTTCTGCCAGGGGCTCAATGGACAAAAAGCGCGTCTTAAACTTCAGGTTGCGGTCAGCGGCGGCATGAATTCCAAAGATATTGCAAAGTATATGCGTGACGCGGTCTCATAGACCTAGATGAGTGTATAATACAAACTTAACAAGATTTGAAAGTGGGGAATTAAAATGGCAAGTTCAATTAAAGATGATTTTTATGATGCAGTAAATGGCGAATGGCTCGCAACTGCAGAAATTCCTTCGGATCATTCATCAACAGGAGGCTTCATGGACCTCGTTGACGGTGTGGATGAGCATTTAATGGCAGATTTTGCTGAAATGCGTTCTGGTAAAAAAGAACCTAACACACCAGAATTAAAGGAATTTATTAAGTTTTATGAAATCGCTGCTGATTTTGAAAAGCGTGATCAAGACGGAGTGAAGCCACTACTTCCTTACTTAAAACAGATTGAAGATTTGAAAAACTGGGATGACGTGAATGCAAATCTAAAAAAACTGGTTTTCAATGGTGTCGAACTTCCCGTTGATTTAGGGGTCGAACCCGATTTGAAGGGCGATGGCGCTGATAAACGCAACGTTCTTTGGGCCGGTGGTGTTAGTTTGATTCTTCCAGACAAGACTTATTACGATCAAGATAATCCATCTGGTCCACAGTTGATGCAAGTCTTTACGGACATGATGATGCAACTATTGACGAAATTAGGTAAATCAAAAGACGAAGCTGAGGCCATCGTTGAAGGTGCCAAGCGTTTTGATGCTAGTTTAGCTCCGTTCCGTAAAAATTCGGAAGAACTCAGTGATGTGGCTAAGCTCTACAATCCATGGGAATTCGATCAATTTGCGGATACAGTACAAAGCATCGACGTTAAAAAATTAGTTAGTGAATTAATCGGTACAGTCCCTGAAAAAATTATTATTACCGAACCTAAATTCTACGAAAATCTCAATCAAATTGCGAACGACGATACGTTCGAAGACTTCAAAAATTGGGCATACGTTAACATGGTACGTTCATTATCGGGCTACTTGAGTGAAGAATTCCGTCAAATCGGGGGTACTTTTGGTCGTGCACTATCTGGTCAACAAGAATCAATGCCGCAAGAAAAGAGTGCTTTCTATCTTGCTCGTCGGACTTTCAGCCAAGTAGTCGGTGAATACTATGGGCATCAATATTTTGGCGAAACTGCTAAAAAAGACGTCCATGATATGGTAGTTTCGATGATTGATGTTTACGAAAAGCGTTTGTCCGAAAATACATGGTTAGGTGATGCCACTCGAACCAAGGCGATCACTAAGTTACGTTCGTTGAAGATTCTCGTAGGTTATCCGGATGAATTAAAAGCCGTTTACAAGAAGCTTAAGACTAAAACAGCAGCTGATGGCGGAAGTTTGGTAGATAACGTTCAAGAATTTTCACGAATTTTCTTGGAAGATCAACTCGCTAAATTTGGCAAAGAAGTCGACCGTAGCGAATGGCATATGAGTGCTGATACAGTAAACGCCTACTATTCACCAGAAGGTAATTTAATTTGTTTCCCAGCTGCGATTTTACAAGCACCATTTTACAGCTTAGAACAAACTGCTAGTCAAAACTATGGTGGAATCGGAGCCGTGATGGCGCATGAAATTTCCCATGCTTTTGATCCAAATGGTGCGTTCTTCGATGAATTTGGTAATATGGATAACTGGTGGACAGAAGCGGATCTGGAACACTTCCATGAACTATCTGAAGCAATGGTGAAAGAATTTGATGGTCTTCCTTTTGCTGGTGGAAAAGTAAATGGTAAGTTGGTCGTAACCGAAAATGTGGCTGATGACGGTGGTCTTAAAGCTGCTTTAGAAGCGGCTAAAGCAACTAAAGATGCCAACCTTGAAGAATTCTTTACCAATTGGGCCACGATTTGGCGCACGAAAGCAACTAAGCAACGTGAAGAACTTCTATTAGCAATCGATGTGCATGCCCCTTCAAAATTGCGTGCCAACGTGCAAGTGAAGAACTTCCAAGAATTCTATGAAACATTCGATGTTCAAGAAGGCGACGGGATGTATCTTGCCCCTGAAGAACGCGTTCAAATCTGGTAAAAAATTAAGTTTAACTTCAAAAGACGAGCGCTAATCAGCGTTCGTCTTTTTTAGCACTTTTATAGCAAAACGCGAACTATAAAAGATAGCGCAACCATTTTTAAGCGTACTTTACTTATAATTTGAATTGGTGTAGACTTTATTGTTGCTGCTTTTGATTTATATTCGAACTAAAAAGGGAGAAGAGACTTTGAAACAAATTGCTAAATATTTTCAATTTGATAAATTGAAGACTAATTACAAAACAGAAATTATTGCTGGTATTACTACTTATATTTCAATGGTTTATATCATGTTTGTTAACCCCAACGTTTTGGGGGCATCAGGAATGGACAAAGGTGCAGTCTTTACAGCAACAGCACTTGCGAGTGCAATTGGCTGTTTCTTGATGGGAATTATCGCTAACTATCCGATTGCTTCAGCACCTGCGCTAGGAATCAACGCGTTCTTCGCATATTCTGTAGTAATTGGGATGCATGTGCCTTGGCAGACGGCTTTAGCCGGTGTATTCGTTGCTTCATTGATTTTTGTATTAATTACCGTTTTTAAATTACGTGAATTGATTATTAACGCAATTCCAGCGGATTTGAAACATGCCATTTCTTCCGGAATTGGTTTGTTCGTGGCTTTCCTCGGTTTAAGCCAGGGTGGTATTGTAGTTGCTAACAAAGAAACAATGGTGGGCTTAGGATCATTTCTTGTCCCATCAACTTGGATTACTGTTTTTGGATTAGTAGTTACGATTTTCTTGATGGTGCGTAAGGTTCCAGGAGCTATTTTTGTTGGAATGGTTTTAACAACTATTTTTGGTCTATGTACTGGTGTGATTCATGCACCTGCACACATCGTCTCAGCTGCACCAAGTTTGAAACCAACTTTCTTGACGGCAATTTCGCATGTTGGAGATATTAATACGCTTCAACTTTGGGTGGTAGTTTTGACCTTCTTACTAGTAACCTTCTTTGATACAGCCGGTACCCTTGTTGGTTTGGCAACACAAGCAGGTTTTATGAAGGACAATAAGATGCCACGTGTGGGTAAAGCCCTCATGTCAGATTCAGCTTCAATGTTGACTGGTTCATTATTGGGAACATCTCCAGTTGGTGCTTTCGTTGAATCTTCAGCTGGTATTGCAGTTGGTGGACGCTCAGGATTTACCGTTGTGGTGACTGGAATCATGTTCATCTTGGGAATCTTCTTCTCACCATTATTGACAGTGGTGACTTCACAAGTTACGGCACCTGCACTAGTGATTGTTGGGGTATTGATGGCCCAACAAACACGTGAAATTTCATGGGATAAATTAGAAATTGCCATTCCATCATTCTTGATTGTTATTGGTATGCCATTGACTTATAGTATCTCAGATGGGATTGCATTAGGGTTTATCACATATCCAATCGCTATGATTGCTGCTAAACGAGGTAAGGAAGTGCATCCGTTGATGTACGCACTGTTCTTTGTTTTTATTGGCTTCATCGCGATTTTGAACGCTTAGTGTGAAGTTTAAAAATATCATTTATAATAGGAGTTATGCTAAAAGGAATTCGGGTTGAACAACAACCTTACCTTTGGCATATCTCCTTTTTAAATTTATGAGGTGAAAAAATGGCAAATAAAAAGTTTTATGCGATTAAAAGAGGTCGTAAACCTGGAATTTACACTACGTGGGCTGAAGCTAAAGCTCAGGTGGAGGGATTTAGAGGTGCGGTATATAAAGGCTTTTTACAAAAAGAGGAAGCTGAAGAATGGCTAAAGTCTGGATCTAAAAAATCAACGACAACTAAAACAGTATCAACTACCAAAACAGTTAGTTCAGATACAATAATCCTTTATACCGATGGAGGCTCACGGAATACTGGAAATGTCG
>JALAGR010000201.1 GCA_022712335.1 Pediococcus sp.
CATATTAATTGATTTTTACTTATAAAAGGTAAATAATCGAACGTGAAAAACGAAAACGTTTTCAATTTTGAGGAGGTAATTATTCATGGCAGAAAAAATTCAAGCAGGAATTGCAATGTTAAAGGTAATCGAATCATGGGGTGTTGACCATATTTATGGTTATCCTGGAGGATCGATTAATTCAACGATGGATTCTTTGCGAAAAGAACAAGAAAATATCAAATACATCCAAGTGCGACATGAGCAAGTTGGTGCATTAGCAGCAGCGGCCGATGCGAAATTAACTGGAAAAATTGGTGTTGCGTTTGGATCAGCAGGACCAGGAGCAGTTAACATGTTGAATGGATTATATGATGCAAAGGAAGATCACGTTCCAGTTCTTGCAATCGTGGGGCAAGTACCACATACACGAATGAATTATGATTACTTCCAAGAATTCAATGAGGCTCCGATGTTTGACGACGTTTCGGTTTACAATCGAGTGGTTATGACACCAGAGAGTTTGCCATATGTAATCGATAAAGCAATTCGGATGGCATATAAAGAAAAAGGTGTTGCTGTAGTAATTATTCCAAATGATTTTGGCTATGTTCAAATTCCGGAGGGGAATTACTCAACCGAAAAAACGCGGAACCAACCTCAAATTAAACCTCAGCCTGATTCAGAATTAGTACACGAAGCTTGGGATATGATTAAAAACGCTAAGTATCCAGTGATTCATTTAGGTCAAGGAGCTCGTGGAGCAACGAAAGAAGTTGAAGCTCTATCTGAAAAACTTCAAATTCCAATCGTTATTACTGGTTTAGCAAAAGGTGTGATTCCAGATGATTATGAAGGAAACATGGGACCATTTAACCGCGCCGCTTCCAAAGTGTCTAATGAGTTGATTAAAAAGACGGATCTTTTAATTTCGATTGGGGCAAACTTCCCATTTGCTGCTATTGTATACGGTGATCGTCCATTTAAGTATATTCAAGTAGATAATGATCAAGCTATCTTTGGTCGTCATCATTCACTAGATTTAGGAATCTGGTCAGATGCAAAACTGTTCATTGAAAAATTAGATGAAATCAGTGAAGAAGTTCAGCCACGTCCATTCTACAAAGCAGCTATTGAGGCTCAAAAAGATTGGCGCACCTACTTGAAAGGGCTGATGAATCGTACGGATGGACCTTTGGAATACGAACAAGTTTACAAGCAAATTAATCGGATCGCTGAGGATGACGCCGTATTTTCAATGGACGTTGGGGATAATACAATTAATAGTTTCCGCTTCCTTGATATGAACCCTAAACAAAAAATCTTAACTTCAGCACTATTTGCAACAATGGGATGCGGAATTCCAGGAGCAATGGCCAGTAAGTTAAGTTATCCAGATCGTCAAGCATTTAATATTGCTGGTGATGGTGCATTTTCAATGGTAATGCATGACATGATTACTGAGAAACGCTACAATTTACCAATTATTAATATTGTTACTTCTAACCGCCATCTTAGTTTCATTAAGTCAGAACAAGACGATGTGCCACAAGATGAATTTGGGGTTGATTTAACCGATGCTGATTATGCAAAAATTGCTGAAGGAATGGGTGTTAAAGGGATTCGAGTGGATGAACCTAGTCAACTAGAAGCAGCTTTTGATGAAGCAGTTGCTGAAGTAAAAGCTGGACGTCCAGTATTGATTGATGCCAATATTACAGACAAGCGTGGTATTCCAGTAGAACTTGATTTGGAGAAGGATGATACGTTATACACGCCTGAATTCCTGAAAGAATATGATGCAGAAGAGTTAAAACCATTTGATGAATATTTAGCTCGCTATTCTGCTGAATAGTTTGAACAATCAAAAAGCACTTCGGTTTTAAGCCGAAGTGCTTTTTGGTAGAAATATTATAGATATCTAAGTTCTTTAGAAGTATGAGTGAATGGTAGGGCACCATCTTTAGTAATGTGGACACAGTCTTCGATACGAACACCAGCCACACCGGGAATGTAAATTCCTGGTTCAATGGAGAAACACATACCTTCTTGAAGGATTAAATCATTGCCTTCCATAATTGAAGGAAATTCATGTTCACCCATTCCCATACCATGACCTAAACGATGAATAAAGTATTCGCCGTATCCAGCTTTATCAATGATATCACGAGCTACTTTGTCGAGGCTAGCAGCAGTGATGCCAGGCTTAGCATAAGCTTGTGCAGCTAATTGAGCTTCTAAACAAACTTTATAAATATCGGCTTGTTTATCGTTTAATGTACCAAGCGCAACGGTTCTAGAAGAATCACTAATATAACCATCATGAACGGTCCCTAAATCAAAAAGTACAAGTTCATTATTTTGAATTTTATTCATGCTAGTTGCACCATGAGGTTCAGCTGCATGTGCTCCGGCTTGAATAAGTGTGTCGAAACTCATTTCCATTACGCCACGTTTTTTCAATGCGTATTCGAGCTCAGCAGCAACTTCTGCTTCAGTCTTACCAGCAGCAACGGCGTTGAACCCAACTTCGAATGCAAAGTCAGCTTCTGCTCCGGCAGCATTTAATTTTTCGATTTCATCAGCAGTTTTGATCATACGGAATTCTTCAAAAATTGGAGTTAAATTTTGTTCAAATTTAGCATTTGGAAATTCGGAGCGAAGAATTTCATAGCGATCAAATGTAAGATTATCGTTTTCAATTCCCCAATGGATAGGGTTAGCATTACGTTCACGAATGTAATTAGCGATTAGTTGGAATGGTTTTTCGTGATCTAAGTAACCATAAACAGGGTGATTCCATCCAGTATCCTTGATTGCTTCAACTTCTAAGGCTGGTGCAAACAAGAATGGTTCATGATCAGGAAAAACAAACAGAGCTAAAACGCGTTCGATAGGATCGCTACCAAACCCAGTTAAGTATTTAATACTTTCAAAATTGCTAATGTAAGCAACGTCTAACTCATGATCTGAGACCCATTTTTGGACTTTATCTAATTGTGACATTTAATCTCTTCTTTCTTATATTCGGATAGTTAGATTATAGCACACAGACAAATATAGTAATAAAAAATAAAAAAAGGTTGCAAGAATGTTAAAAATTTGATAACGTATTCATGGCGAATGAAAACAGAATGAAAACAAATAATATCAATAGAAGAGGTAGTAATAATGGCAAAACAAACCATCACGATTTATGATGTTGCTCGTGAATCGGGCGTATCAATGGCTACAGTTTCACGTGTTGTTAACGGAAACCCCAATGTTAAACCGGACACAAGAAAAAAAGTTAACGAAGTAATTGAACGTTTAGATTATCATCCAAATGCAGTTGCTCGTGGACTTGCTAGTAAAAAATCAACAACCATTGGTGTGATTCTACCAGATATCACTCAAATGTTCTTTGCATCCCTTGCACGAGGAATTGACGACATTGCTTCAATGTATAAATACAACATTATCTTAGAAAACTCTGATGAAGATGTTGATAAAAAGGTTGAAGTACTTGAAAACCTATTGGCTAAGCAAGTAGATGGTGTAATTTACATGGGTAACGCCATTGACGATCGTTTACGTGAAGCGTTTAAGTCAGCACGTACACCGGTTGTTTTTGCTGGATCAATTGATGACAAACATTCTGTACCTTCTGTAAGTATCGATAATAAAGCAGCTGTTCACGAAGCTGTTAACAAGTTGATCGAAAACAAGAATAAGAAGATTGCCTTTATTTCAGGTCCGCTTTCTGAACCAGTTAACGGTAAGTTTAGATTAGAAGGTTACCGTCTTGCTTTGAGTGAATCTAAGATTGATTTTGATGAAAATCTTATTTTTGAAACAAGCAATACTTATGAAGATGGTATTAAGTTGGCATCTGAAATTGCATCTACAGACATTACAGCAGCTTTTGTTGCTAATGATAGTCTTGCAGTTGGTTTACTTAATGGGCTTCAAGATCTTGGTGTAAAAGTGCCTGAAGATTTCGAAATCATTTCAAGTAACAATACAAGCTTAACTAAAATGGTACGTCCACAAATTAGTTCAATTGGTCATCCAATGTACGATACTGGTGCGGTTGCAATGCGTCTTTTGACTAAATTAATGAATAAAGAAGAAGTTGAAGAACGTAATATCACGCTTCCATTTGATATGGTCTTCAGACAATCAACTAAATAATTAAC
>JALAGR010000202.1 GCA_022712335.1 Pediococcus sp.
ATAATTGATCCATTTTATTTCACACTTTTTCGCTATGGAAGCGTTGCGGTGATATTTGCGATTATCTTGTATTTTATAGAAGGTCCCAAGGCTTTTAAAACAGAAGGACACACTATTAAATTATGGATTTTTGGAACATCAGCTTTTGCGGGATTTAGTTTCTTAGTTTTTCTTGGTCAACAATTGGCTGGTGCTTCTGGTTCAATTATCGCATCGGTAATGATGGCTATTCAGCCATTACTCGGAGTTTTAGTGGGATGGATTTATCGAGGAATAAAACCAACATTAGCGTCGCTAATAGCAATGATCATTGCAGCCGTAGGAGTATTCATGGTTGTGACTAAAGGAGATTTATCTGTATTAGTTTCAGGAAAAAATACGATTTTAGCGGTAGGATTGATTTTACTAGGAGCTTTATGTTGGGTAATTTACACTGCAGGAGGAGCCGATTTTCCCGAATGGTCGATTTTACGTTATTCGACTCTCACAGCTCTATTAGGTGTATGTTCAGTAATTGTAGTTCTTACTGTAGCAACGTTATGTGGTTGGCTTCATTTCCCGACGATGACACAAATCATTGGCGTAAAAAATGCTTTGATTTACATGATTACTCTAGCAGGAGTTATCGCCGTATTTACTTGGAATATGGGTAATCGAATCGTTAATCCAATAAATGGAATTTTGTTTATGAATTTAGTTCCAATTACTTCGTTTGTTATAAAAATCATTAATGGTTATCAAGTTTCACTATTTGAGATTTCAGGATGCTGCATAACTATTGCAGCCTTGATTGGAAATAATCTTTACAATAGGTATCAGGTTAAACAGAAAAAAGTGGTAGAGGGAATAACTGAATAATACGTAAAAAAAACCATTCTTGATTTTAAGAATGGTTTTTGTTGGTATTTATGATTATTTTTCCAAATTCAACTCAAAAGCCAACCGGCGGCCATCTTCACCGGGATTAACATAAATGATTCCAGTGTATTCAAAATCAAATTGTTGAACAAGATGTTGCATGCGCTGATTGAGTTCGTGAGTATCAATGCGGAAGTTAGTAAAGCCAACGCGATTTCCGAGGCTAATCAAATTCGACAAGAAAAACTTACTGAGCGCCATGCCCCGATAGTTACTATCAATAGCGATACGATGAATGGTTGCATAGGAATCTGAGGTGTTTTTCCATTGCCCGTCTAAAATTTCAGCGTAGTTAGGATCGGGAGTTGTTAGCAAAGTAGCGGTACCAGCAATCTGATCACCAACTTTTAATATCCAACAATCACCATTATTGATGTCAGAAGTAAGCGTTGCTTGGTTCGGTGTGCCATCTTGCCATTGGGAGCTACCATCCGCTTTTAGTAACGCTTTAGCGCTATCAATAATTTCCATGATGCGTGATAAATCATGAAGTTGAGCTTTTTTAACATAAATATTACTCATAAATTAAGGCTCCTTTGGATGAAAAATAGTATATTAAGTATAGTATAAAAAGTTGGGAGATGGGGAAATGGAAATTAGAACATTAAGATACTTTTGGACAGTTGCAGAAGAAGGGACAGTTTCAAAAGCTGCGGAAATTTTGCATATTACCCAGCCCACTTTGAGCCGACAGATTAAAGAATTAGAAGAAGAACTAGGAACAGAGCTGTTCATTCGTGGGCGACGCCAAGTTCAACTAACGGAAGCGGGAATGTTTTTAAAATCACGTGCAGAAGAAATTTTACAGCTTACGCAACAAACTAGTTTAGAATTTGAAAATCGTAAAAAGCAACTTTTTAGTGGTCATATTACAATCGGTTGTATCGAGGCGGATAATTCAAATACTTTGGCGCAAATTTTGGAAGACTTTATTCGTGACTATCCACAAGTTACTTTCAGTATTTATAGTGGAACGAGTGACGATATTACAGAACGCTTGGACAAAGGATTAGTTGATGTTGCGATTTTAATTAAGCCAGTTGCAACAGAAAAATATCATGAAATCGTATTGCCAAGGACTGAAAGATGGGGGCTACTAGTTTCAGAGAAGTCTTATATTGCCCGAAAAGACGAAATTGTACCAGCGGATTTGATTGGAATGCCATTTTTAGTTTCAGGACGTCCTGAAGTTCAGCAATTAGTTTCAACTTGGAGTCAGATGAACTTTAATCAGTTAAACGTAGTGGGAAATTACAACTTAATTTTCAACGTCTTACCCCTCGTTAAACGACAAGTTGCGCAAGCCTTTATTATTGAAGGTGCAATTAGAAATACACATCCGAGTGGGGTGAAGTTTATTCCTCTAGGACCAGAAATCAATACGAATTGCGTGCTAGTTTGGAAACGTGGACGGAATCTTTCGCCCGTCGTTAATAAATTTATTAATTATTTTCACCATGCTTTTCAAGCATAGAAACATTTAAAATAAGCATTTTACGAACTTTAAAAAGAGTCTTAACATTATCGTAGTTGATAGATGTTGAGGCTTTTTTTGATAGGAGGCACATAATGGAAATTATTTATTTTACACACGCTAAGGGTGGAAATACTGAAATTTTAGCGCAAAAAATTGCTGACCGTTTAAATTTAACGGTCAACAAAATTGTTGCCGATGAGCCATATCCGACAGAATATGATGAGATTGCAGAGCGTGCTAAAGCTGAGCATGACCAAGACATTTTTCCAAGCGCTCAATTAGATGGTGAAATCAATGACGATGTTCTGATTTTGGGAACGCCAATTTGGTTTGGTGAATTACCCAACGTGGTAAAGCGATTCTTGAAGGAACAAGTCACTGCGCCACTTAAGATCTATCCATTCTGCACTAGTGAAGGTAGTGGACTAGGCAATAGCGAAAATGAACTAAAAGAAATTTTCCCCCAAGCTGAAGTTCAGCAGGGGCTAGCAGTTCAAGGTTCCAAAGTCGACAAAGCGGATCAAGCTGTAGAAAACTGGTTAAAACAATTGGATTTAATTTAAGAGTATAGGAGTAAATTTGAATGAGAAATGAAGAAGTGAAAGATGGTGTTATTTTTCCAGCAGGAGCTAAAAATGATGCGTACACCCAATATTTTGTAGGTCAAAGTTATCTAAAAAGTTTGGTGGCCGATCCTGAAGTTAACGTAGGCGTGGGTAACGTAACGTTTGAGCCTGGTTGTCGTAACAACTGGCATATTCACCATGATGGATTCCAAATCCTACTAGTGACTGGTGGAGAAGGCTGGTATCAAGAAGAAGGGCAAGCTGCGCAACACTTGAAACCTGGCGATGTTATTGTTACTCACGATGGGGTAAAACATTGGCATGGGGCAACTAAAGATAGTTGGTTTGAACATATCGCAATTACTGCTGGAACACCTGAATGGCTTGAACCAGTAAGCGATGAACAATATGCTGCAATTGAGGAGGAAAAGTAATTGGCAAAAAAACAAACAGCAGGACGGGATCAGCTAGGTGATTTAGCGCCTAAATTTGCTGAATTGAATGACGATGTATTATTTGGTGAGGTATGGTCACGCGAAGACCAACTTTCAGCACGTGATCGAAGCATGATAACTTGTTCGAGTTTAATGTCACAAGGACTTTTTCCTCAACTAGAAGCGCACATGAAAATTGCTAAAGAAAACGGCGTGACTAAGGAAGAAATGGTGGAATTAATTACGCATCTTTCCTTCTATGCAGGCTGGCCAAAAGCTTGGTCGGCATTTGGGTTGGTAAAGCAAATATTTTAATTAAAAAGCTGCGATATAAAGTGCAATCACTTCGGATTGATAACTTTATCGCAGCTTTTTTAGATTAATTAGATTGTCTACTGATTCGTTTGTTTTTAATTGAAATTCCACAAAGAATTAAGATGATAAAACCAACGAGGGTAGGTTGCCAAATATGATTTAAATTAACCGCTTTGGACAAAAATTGAACAGGGCTCAATAATACGGTTGGAGACCAATTTTTAAATACTTCGACTCCTCCTAATAACCCAGTCACCATTAGAAACCCTTCGATTAAAACGGCGGATAGGAACGGAGAGGATGTGTAAATCCCCAATGTTGCTCCTAGTGTAATTAGAACTAAAAAGACCACCATTTGAACGCATAGTGCACCTGCTAAGTGACCAAATTGCACTTTATTATCAAAAAGTGCCCACACCATATAAACGTTGATTAAATCTCCAACGAGCAATCCTAAAAATGAAAATAGCAGTCCTGCTATCAGTTTTGGTGTGTAGATTTTAGAAGGCGTTTTAGCATTGGTTTTATAAAATAATTTCAAGGATTCATTTTTACCTAATAAACAGGCTTCGGCTACAACAAAAATTACAACAAAGACGATAATCTGTTCCACATTTTTGAAATAAGACGCAGTTGCTGAAATCCAAGTTGGATCGGGTAATAGAATGTTACTGGCATCGTATCCACCCATGCTTTTTAAGATGTCTTTAGAATAGTAGGTAAATAGCGGTGCAGTGACACCCATTAAAGAACAAATGGATATTAACAGAAAAACTCGTTTACTTCGGTACCATTTACGTATTTCTAATATCATAGTCAGACCTCCCCAGCAATCGCTTGGTCAAATGCTTTATCAAGTGAATAATCGTCAATTCCAACGCTTTCGATTGCTTCTACATGATTTTGTAGGACATCAAGCACCGTTCCCATTTGATTTGCAGAAAAATAAAGCTTGTCTGCAAAATTTTCTTTTTCGTTTAGTGAAACATTTTTAGCGTTTAAAGCTGTGATGATTTCCGCTTTGAAACTAGCTGTTTTGAGCTTAATCAGAGCCATATTTTCTGATTTGTGAATGAAATCAGTGGTACTACCAGCAAATAATAATTTACCTTGGTTAAGGACTAAAAGTTGGTCGGCAATTCGTTGAATATCACTCAAGAGATGGCTAGATATTAATACAGTTCGCTCTTTGGCAATCGCGGTTATTAATGATAAAACGTCCTCGCGACCAAACGGATCGAGAGCGCTGGTAGGTTCATCTAGAATTAATAACTGTGGTTCTAAAATGTTAGCTACGGCAATGCCTAAGCGTTGTTTCATACCACGAGAAAATTTTCCAACAAGTCGTTTTTTATGTTTTAGCAGTCCAACTTGATCTAAGTGATGATTAATACGCGCTTGATCGATCGGTTTATCGCGTAATTTTAAAACTTGCTGAAGTATTTCTTCGGCTGTTAAGTAAGCTTCAAAACTAGGTGTATCAGGGCAATAGGCGATATCTAAACGATGGGCATCAATAGAGCCTTGCGTAATAGCAAGTTGTCCTAAAATGGAATGAATCAGAGTGGTTTTACCAGCACCATTAGGACCAATTAAGCCGATTACACCAGCGCCTGTCGGAATCTGACAGGTAATATCCTTTAGAGCTTTAAAATGCTTAAATTTCACGGTTAGGTGACTTACTTCAACAATATTATTCATCGTCATGGTCCTCCTCAGAATCTCGACCACAGAAATAGTAGGCAATACCACCTACTGGAATTGCGAGGCAACAGATGATTCCCCACGCCCACTTCGGAAAAATTTTAGTAGATGGAATTCGAACTAAGTCGCTTAAAAGAAATCCAAGATAACCAACTAGGACAATAATAATTGGAATCAGTATTTTAATATTCATATAACATCCTCCATAGGTACCAATATTTATTTAAAAACTTCTACACAAAAATCAAATTTTTTACAGTTAGGACAAGTTAATTTACGTGTCTTAGGTGAGTGCTTAGCGAACAAAAATGAGCTTTGGGAAGGTCGAAATTTAGTTTGACAGTGGGGACAAATATATAAAACCTGATGATAATAGTTAGCAGTTAACCATCCCACTACTAGAAAAATTATTAAGAAACCTAGAACAGTAGGTAAAATTTGATGAGTCGAGAACG
>JALAGR010000028.1 GCA_022712335.1 Pediococcus sp.
CCTCAAGTTTGACTCTTAAGAATTTTACGCTTGAAGGTTTAGGGAATAATACGCGAGCTTTAGCAGTTTCTGGGTATAAAGGAGAATTTATTCTCGAGAACACAATCGTCAATAATTTTCACGGATATGATGATGGAGGCGCCTTCTATACTAGTGGGAATACAACACTGAAAAATAGCACGTTCTCAAATAATGTAAACAATGCATCAGGATATTCAGGCGGTGCAATTGCGAGTAAAGGGTACTCGGCAAACTTTAAAGCCTACAATTCCAAATTTATTGCGAATGAAACAAAGCAAGTAGGAACAGGAAATGTCGGTGGTGAAGGCGGAGCGATTTATTTTTTCCAGCCGAGTGCTTCAGCAAAATTTACTTTTAAGAACAACTATTTTGAAGGAAATAAATCGGTTGAAGATGTCTCTGGTGGTGGATCGAAGAAACTAGCTGATGGCGGAGCGATCGCCTTCTTCAATACAGTTGATGGAACAGATATTCAGTTTGATGGAAATTCTTTTGTTAGAAATATTGCTGGGGATGATGGCGGAGCGATCTTAATTCAGACCAACGCAAATATTTCGAGTGCAGCGACATTTAGAAATAACACGTTTTATCAAAACAAGGCATTAGGACAAGATGTCTCTGCAAATAATGGTGGAGCGATTCAAATTTATGCCAATGGCGGGATACTGGAAGGCAGAAGAGCCGTCGTTGATTACATTAATAATTCATTTGTTGAGAATGAAGCTGTCTATGATGGTGGAGCCATTGGTAGTTCTGGGTATGTTACCAATTTATCTGCAGGTCGTTATGCGAATAACCTATTTGCTGGAAACAAATCTCGAACAGCCAGCAAGAATAATATTGCAGATTCCAATGTTACTGGAGCTGGAAATATTGAATCCAATCTTGGATACGATAATGGGACAGTTACATCCGTGACCATGGAGAATGTTTTTGGGACCGCTCCGGTTGGTTTAGTTGATAATTACAATAAAATCACTGCAGGAACGTCAGGTGATGCGATAATTTTGCCAACAGTACCAATCGCGCCAGAGAAGCTGGCGGATGATCAAGTTGAGAACTTACGTGAAGTGAACGAAGATCAGCGAGGGTTGCCACGAACAGCGAAAGCAGACATTGGTTCGGTGGAAATTGATTGGATTAAGTATGACAGCAATGGCGGGATTTTTGATTTAGGCACGGCACTGTCGAAATATGAAGGCACGATCTATTATGAAGGAACGCAACCTGAAACCTATTACCAAGTTGGCTATAAGGATTTGAATCAGACGATTCCAGCGGGTACAGATTTAAAAGCAACACGCGACGGGTATCAATTTGCTGGCTGGTCGAAAGAAAAGGATGCGAAAGATCCGGATGAAAATTTAGCCGCTGGTCAAACAATCACAATACCGAAGGGCAACGAGACGCTATACGCTGTTTGGAAAAAATCAGAACCGGTGACGGTCCATTACATGACCTATGATGAAAATAAAAAGCTGGTACAAATTAGTCCAGACGAAATATTAACTGGCGCACTAGGTGCAGAGTATCATGCAAACATCAAGCAGATTGATAATTATGTTTTTTCAGGGGTCAAAGAAGGAGATTCAATTACCGGCTTCTTTAGTGAAGAAGCAAAAGAAATCACATTGATTTATACAAAGGCCGTGAAAGAACAGGGCATCGTTCTTGCACAATATCAAGATGAATCTGGTAAACCATTGATCGGCGACGAAGTTATGACTGGTGAGGTAGGTAGTGAATATACTACGACTCAAAAAGTCATCGATGGCTACGTGTTTAAAGAAGTCGTTGGAACTCCTTCTGGAAAATATGTACTAGGAATTACAAAAGTTGTTTATGTGTACACGAAAATACCTGCTGAACAAGGCAAGGTGATCGTTCATTATCAAGATGAAGAGCAAAATTCATTAAGTCCAGATGTTGAATTAACCGGTGATATTGATGATATCTATACGGCAGAGGTGAAGCCTTTTGATGATTATGTTTTAAAAGGCATCGAAGGAAATGTAAGCGGGAAGTTTACAGCTCAAGATCAAGAAGTTACTTTGATTTATGCGAAGAAGGGTTCAGGTACTGAAAAAGGGGTACTCGTTGTCGATTATCAAGACGAGACTGGTCATCCGCTTTTAAATAGTGAAGTTATGATCGGTGAAATCGATGAAGACTATGAAACAACACAAAAGAGTATTGATGGCTATACATTTAAAGAAGTTCAGGGAAATGTCACTGGAAAATATGTCGATGGTATTACTAGAGTTACGTATATCTACACGAAAGATAAAGAACCTGAGAAATTGGGTAACCTTACAATTAAGTATCAAGATGAAAAGGGCGAAAAACTAGCAGAAGATTTTACTGAATCACAACCAATCGGGACATCAATTCCGTTGGAGCAGCTGAATAAAACCTTTGAAAACTATGAATTTAAGGAAATTAAAGGATTTACCTCAGGCGTTTACACAGCAGAGGATCAAGAAATTACGGTGATCTATCGCAAGTTGACTGGGAAGGTGATTGTTAATCACATTAGCGATTCTGGTAAAGTATTAGCAAACCCTGTTTTGATGAGCGGCGATGTTGGTGATGGGTATGAAAGTGCGAAAAAAGAGTTCAAAGGCTACAAGTTTAAAGAGACATTAGGTAATTCGACTGGAATATACACATCAGAGCTGCAAATCGTTACTTATATTTACAGTAATAAAGCTACGATCCGGATTCTTTATGTCGATGAACAGGGCAATGAATTAGCACCTGCCGAGCAAAAAATTGGCATCATCGGAGACAAATATGAAACGCAAGCCAAAGCTATCGATGGTTGGACAGTGAAGGAAACGCCAAAAAACGCTAAAGGAAACTATCAAGAAACAGAGCAAACCATCACGTATGTCTACCTTAAAGAGAATAAACCTGCAGCAAACGTTGAAAGTGATACAACAGGAAATGGCGGAGAAAATACAAACAACTTAAATGCTAGTATAACGACCTACCGTTCCACAAAAATACTTCCAAATGCAGGCGGAAGCACTACGGCTACTAGCAAGGTTCTGCCACGTACTGGTGAGCAAAAGAATAATACAACAATTCTTACAGTGTTCGGGTTGTTGCTTCTGACGATTGCTTGTGTTGGCGCAATTAAAAGAAGAAGGGCTTAGAATCAATAAACGCGATATCTAAAAAATGAATAGAATTATGAGTGATTCGGTTGTTTATTTCCTGTAGTCTGCGGGAAATAAACAGCCGATTTTTGATTATATTCAACAGGTATCAAGCATTTAACTTTCTCAAGTCGTTCGATTGCTGGCAGCATGCGTGAGCATAAAGACTTATTCAATATGAAAGACTCAAACCCATACTGCTTAAATACCGGAACTTATAATTGTCAAAATAACTTTGCTGTTTAACAAACGGAGATTTCAGCGACCTAATCTAAATAAAGAGGCAGTCTTTTGATTCAAGTAATTTTTTTCTATGGAAGGAGGAACTTTTCTTTTTTATTTTCTTCC
>JALAGR010000203.1 GCA_022712335.1 Pediococcus sp.
AAGAAAAAATGAAGTTACCCAAAGATGCTTTTCAGCCTGTTAGTCAGGACGAACGCTTAGATGATGAAAAAATCACAGCTCCGTCGAGAACGTTTTTACAAGATGCTTGGCGCCGTTTAAAGGAAAATAAAGCCGCATTCATTAGTATGTGGGTTTTGATTATCATTGCGATTTTTGCTTTTACATCACCAATCACAGCTCCACATCCAAATAATTCTAATCCGGATTACGCTAACTTGCCCGCTAAAATTCCAGGAGTGCACATTAATGGCTTTAATGGAACGATCGTTCAAGGTGGCGAAAGAATTGATGCCTACAAAACTAACAACGTCCCATCTGATAAATATTTCTACTTTGGAACAGATTATCTAGGACGAAGTTTGGCACAAAGAATTTTACACGGAACAATGATTTCACTATTAATTGGTGTGTTTGCCACGATCATCGATTTACTAATTGGGGTCGGGTACGGAATCTTCTCGGCTTGGAAGGGCGGCAAAATCGATATTTTCATGCAACGTATTATCGAAATTATGTCTTCCGTACCAAATATCGTTATCATGGTTCTCTTGCTACTAGTTTTCAAAAATGGTGGGATTCTACCAATTGTATTGGCGATTGCGATTAATGAGTGGACGACGATGGCTCGTTTGACGCGGGCGCAGACGTTGAGTTTAAAGAATCAAGAATACATTTTAGCGGCACAGTCCTTAGGTGAATCACCATGGAAAATCTCGATTAAACATTTATTACCAAACTTATCGAGTGTGATTATCATCCAAACGATGTTTACGATTCCAACGGCCATTTTCTTCGAAGCATTCTTAAGTTACATCGGGATTGGGATTCAAGCACCGACCGCATCGCTAGGAACGTTAATTAATGATGGACAACGAAACTTCCAATTCTTACCATTCCAAATGTGGTATCCGGCGATTGTTCTAGCAATTATCATGATTGCATTTAATGTTTTAGCAGACGGCTTACGTGATGCTTTTGATCCACGTACAGCTCGTAGATAGGAGGAAATTGGTTAATGGATACAACAAAGAAAGTACTAGAAGTGAAAAATCTAAAAATTGATTTCCATACTTATGCTGGAACGGTCAAAGCGATTCGAGATGTTAGTTTCGATTTGCACCAGGGGGAAACGTTAGCGATTGTTGGTGAGTCAGGTTCAGGGAAAACGGTAACGACTAAAACAATTATGGGATTGTTAGCCAACAATGCCGAAGTTGTTGGTGGAACGGTTGAACTTCATGGTAAAAATATTTTAAAAATGAATGCTCGCGAGTTACAAGACGTTCGTGGTAAAAATATTGCCGAAATTTTTCAAGATCCAATGACATCTTTGGATCCAACAATGAAAATTGGACGTCAAGTGGCAGAACCGCTCATGATTCATCAAAAAATTAGTAAAGAAAAAGCGCAAAAAAGAGCACTTGAAATGCTTAAATTGGTTGGTATTAAAGACGCAGAAAGTCGGATTAACGATTATCCACATCAATTTTCAGGGGGAATGCGTCAGCGAATCGTGATTGCGATTGCGTTAATTTGTAATCCAGAAATTCTAATTGCTGATGAACCAACTACAGCATTGGATGTTACGATTCAAGCTCAAATTTTGGATTTGATGAAAGAACTTCAAGAAAAGATTTCAACTTCGATTATTTTTATCACGCATGACTTGGGCGTTGTAGCAAGCATGGCAGATCGAGTTGCGGTAATGTACGCTGGAAAAATCGTGGAATACGGATCAGTAGATGAAATTTTCTACAATCCGCAACATCCATATACGTGGGGACTTTTGAATTCAATGCCAACGTTGGACACTGCTAAAGGGGAACTTCAACCAATTCCAGGTACACCACCTGATTTATTGGATCCTCCAGTGGGAGATCCTTTTGCGGCTCGTAATCCATACGCGATGAAAATCGACGAAGAACAAGAACCACCATTTTTTGAAGTTAGCCCATCGCATTATGCTGCAACGTGGCTACTACATCCAGATGCTCCAATAGTAGAACCACCAGCAGAGATTCAACGTCGTTGGAAGATTTATCAAGACACATTTCAGATTGAACCGACCGACCTTCGTGTTGGGGAATAGGAGGAAAACGTAATGGACGTAACTAAAAAAATTTTAGAAGTAAAAAATTTAAAACAATACTTTAACGTTGGCAAAAAAGACGAAGTCCATGCTGTTGACGACGTTTCCTTTGATATCTATGAGGGTGAAACTTTTGGATTGGTTGGTGAATCTGGTTCAGGAAAAACGACTACCGGCCGAGCAATTATCCGTTTGCAAGATCCGACTTCGGGAAATGTTAATTTTGAGGGGAAAGATATTGCGTCTATTAAAAAGCGTTCCGACATTATGGAATTTCGACGCGAGATGCAGTTGATTTTCCAAGATCCGTACGCTTCTTTGAATCCACGGATGAAAGTTAAGGATATTATTGCCGAAGGAATTGACATTCACCATTTGGCAAAAGATAAACAAGATCGTTCACGTCAAGTTGAAGATTTACTTGAAACAGTGGGACTGAATAAAGATCATTCCAGCCGATATCCGAATGAATTTTCAGGTGGGCAACGACAACGCATCGGGATAGCACGTGCTTTAGCGGTCCAGCCTAAATTCATTATTGCTGATGAACCAATCTCGGCATTGGACGTTTCGATTCAAGCGCAAGTAGTTAACTTGATGAAGAAGTTGCAAGAAGAAAAGGGACTAACATACTTATTTATTGCCCATGATTTATCTATGGTGAAATACATCAGTGACCGTATTGGCGTCATGCATTACGGGAAAATGTTGGAAATCGGTCCTGCTGAAGAGGTATACAATCATCCTTTACATTCATATACGGCAAGCTTGGTTTCGGCAGTACCAGAACCCGATCCAGAATTTGAGCGTAATCGCCGTCAGGTTCCATATGATGCATCACGTGAATTTGATGATAAAGAACGGCGCATGGTTGAAATTGCACCAAACCATTTTGTGAAAGCTGCTGATGATGAGATTGAGGAATATCGGGAACGTGCTCGAGCTTATGGAGTGAAACCAGTGTAACCAAAAAAGAGACTACGACAAATTTTGTCGTAGTCTCTTTTTTTATTTTGGAAACTCTCACACTTTAGTTGTTCTACCAAAGCATTCAATTGTTCCACCAGCTTCAGTCAACTGAAGCTCCGTAATGCTCCCGTTGCGAGGGCTATGGGACACGTCGATTTGATCATTGAATATTGATGTTAAAATTCGAATCAACGTCCCGTGGGAAACCACTAGAACATGATCGCCATCTTGAGCCTGTTTAAAAGTATAGTCTAATCCTTGTTTTAAACGAGTGACGATTTCATCGTAGCTTTCAGCATCGTGGAAAGGGTCAACATCTTTCCAAATATCGATTGCCACTTTAATCCCATGCACAGCAGTCATGGCATTTAAAGTTGGTTCAACAGTGGAATGTTGTTGATAGAGTTTAAATTCTGTTTCAACAGAGTTAGCACCTTCAAAGTAGCCGAAAAATTGTTCACGAAAAGCTGAAATCATTTCAATCTCTTTTTCATCTTGGGGATGCTGATTTTCAGCGTTGATAAAGCGTGCTGTCTTAATTGCTCGCGTTGTATCAGAACAATAGATATTAGCAAAGTCAATGTCGGCAAGTAATTTGCCGGCGTTTTTAGCATCAGCAATTCCTTTATCGGTCAAGGGAGAATCTGACCAACCTTGCAGATGACGATAGCGATTAAACAAAGTTTGTCCATGACGGACGAAATAATAATTAACAGTTTTCATGTAATTCCTATGCTTTCTTAAATGCTTTTTTGAAAATATTGAAGAATAAGGCGTAGATAGCAATGGTGATAATTACAACGATTGCCCAGGCAAATACACCTGACCAGATTTCAGCGTTATATCCACCTTTAATCGTGAAGTAAGCACCAAACGCAAATGCAATGATGGCGAACGGATATGAAGAACGAGAAACTTTCTTTAATTCGTTTCGTTCAACCCAAGCCATGAATGGTAGAAGGGCTGATAGAGCGATAAAAATAATTGGAATAATAATATTTAAAGAGAGTTCTATATCATATAAGTTAGTACCAGTAGTTGCATCGGTAGGGCGAATTCCCAAGAAAGAGAAGACGATTGTAATCACGAAACACCAAGCACCGACAAGCCATGCAGCAATATCATTTTTGATGAAAACATATTGTGATGGGAAATCTTTGCTATTTTGACGGATGCGCATAAAGGCAAAGAAAACAAAACTAGTAACGAATGGAGAAACAATCCCATTAATGTTAAGTAACCAGTTGAACATATCATTGATACTTGGAAGCCAATTACTAAGGAAAAGTACAAGGGAAACAATTCCAGTTGTTAACCAATAACCATTGATAGGTAGACCATCGCTATTAAGTTTACCAAGTGATTTAGGGAGGTATTTCATAGCAACATCAGAAAGGAAGATTCGTGTACTTGCGTCTAAAATTACAGCTAATTGAGCAAACATATAAACGGCCTGGCTGACAGCGAAGATATACATAAAGGTATTTCCGATTCCAAATTCATCACCAAGTGCTTGGAATGCGTAGTAAGAACCATTCATCTTCAAATCGTATGGCAAGTGGTGAGCATTGAAGAAGACGGCCAATGAAAATGAACCAAAGACGGTTAAGAAAACGGTCATTAATAGAAGCATCATCATTGCTTTAGGAAAATCGCGTTTACCATTTTTCATTTCTTTAACATATGGAGCAGCAAGTTCGGCACCATTAATTGCAAAGATTAGCAAACCGAAAGTTGATAGGAAGTGTCCGTCAATCTTGGGGATAAATGCTTTTAAGTTGAATGGTTGAGTTGCGATGTGGCGACCATGCATCAAGGCTACGACCGTCATGATTACAAAAAGAATTGTCATAACGAACATTGCACCACCACCGAGCGTGCTTAGAATTTCAAGCGAACGGTTGCGGAAGAAATGTTGGAACCAAATGAACACAAGGAAAACGACGGCAGTAAAAATCGCAAACATAATTGTCGGCATATATTTCTGCAAATCACCGTTACCTTTGACCAGCCAACTAATCGATACAACGACCGAGTTGGCAACATCGACAACGTAAGGGAGCCCAGCAATCCAATAGAAGAATGCCACGATGTATCCAGCAAGATCTCCGTTGGTAGAGCGGATCCAAGAGGCTAAACCACCACCATCTTCATTGAAAGTACCACCTAGTTGTCCAACCATCATTTCGTATGGCCAAACAAAAAGTAAAATCATTAAAATCCAAGTTGAAACAATAGCTAAACCTTGGTTGTGAAAATTATAAATTAAATCATCGAACCCAATTACCGTTACAAAATCCATTAACGCAACGACGGGCCAACTAATATACCTTTTTTTTGCATCTAAAGGTGAATTATCCATTCTAATATCTCTCCTAAAATTTGTTTACAAAACCTCTTGATCTCCATAATTGTTGTATTCATCGAGATGAAGGCCATCTTCGTCCAAAGTGAAACGGTTGATACTACCATTTTGAGGACCCCAAGTAATATCTAATTCGGGATCAGCTTTACCAGCCATTGAACGAATTGTTGTGCCGTGACTAACGACCAAAATTGTGTCGCCGTCATTATGTCTTTCCATTAATTGCGCAAAACCGCGGTTGAGACGTTCCCAGAATTCAGCATCATTTTCAGCATCATGGAATGGGTCAGCTGCTTTCATCGCATCTTTTGAAGCAGCAATGGGGTTCTCCTCTAAAAATTCATGGAAAGAACGTTTGCCTGAAACAGGAACGAGTGCTTGGAACCAAGCTTGTGCCGAGTCGCTTCCTTCGTAATAACCATAGAATTCTTCGCGGAATTCAGGCATGGTTTCAATTGGAAGTTGTTCGTGTGCATTTTCAGCCATAACGGCGTTCGCTGTATTTACTGCTCGTGTTGTATCAGATGCATAGGCTGCGGTAAATGCGATATTCTTTAAGCGTTCACCAGCACGATGAGCATCAGCATAACCTTTTTCAGTTAAAGGGGAGTCCGACCAACCTTGCATGCGATTGTACTTATTGAAAATAGTTTGTCCATGACGAACAAAGTATAATTTTAATTTCTTCATATAAAATCCTTTCCTCACTTATTTTTTGTAAAACCTCAATCATTCTATCACATAACGTGTGACCCAATTTAGCTAAATCTTTGTGAAAACGTATAAAAAGGAGTAAAATTTATGTCTAACAAAAACTGAGAGGTGGTTCACATTGGCAGAAGGAATTTTTGAATACGAAAACAGACATTTAGACGAAGTTTTAGACAAGGTGGATACTGCAATTGTTAAAGCAGAAAACGACGCCGATAATGCCGAAAAAGATCGTAGTGCAATTCATAAGAATTTTTACAACGATGTTCGAATTAACACTTCCAGTTATTCAGGCATGATGGATACTGCAATTTCAATCCGTCAGCAACAACAATTATTATCTGAGCGTGAAAATAGTTGGCAACATGCTAACAAGCGACTAGAGACGTTTAAAGAAATGAAAAAACGTCCATATTTTGCGCGAATTGATTTTCATGAAAGTGGTGAAAAGAAGGACGAAACTATCTATATTGGTTTAGCTTCTTTCTCTGACACTGCTGACCATTTTTTGATTTACGATTGGCGTGCACCAATTTCAAGTGTTTACTATGATGGAAATATGGGGAATGTGGAGTATGCAACTCCAGACGGTACTCAAACGGTAGATTTAAAGTTAAAGCGTCAGTTCACCATTGAAGACGGAAAACTAGTTTCGGTTTATGATACGGATGAAACCATCGGAGATCAAATGCTATTGAATGCGTTGGGTTCACAATCCGATGTCAAAATGAAGAGCATTGTTTCCACTATTCAGCGAGAACAAAATAAGATTATCCGTAATACCGCAGCTGATTTATTATTCGTTCAGGGAGCTGCTGGTTCTGGTAAAACGGCTGCTATTTTACAACGAGTGGCATTCTTGCTTTATCGTTATCGTGGTAATTTAAATGCCGGACAAGTAATCATGTTCTCACCTAATCAGTTATTTAATGATTATGTTGATCAAGTTCTACCTGAACTTGGTGAACAAAATATGATTCAAATGACTTACTATCAATTTACACGACGTCGTATTCCAAATATTGAAATTGAAAATTTACAACAACGTTTTGACAAAAAGTTAACGGATGCAGAGCGCAAAATTGAACAGTTTAAGGGAAGCTTGCAATTCTTTAAAGCTACTACTAAATACGCTAAGCATTTAGGAACAGCGGGGATGCGTTTCCGCAATATCATGTTCCAAGGTAATCCATTTGTTACTAAAGAAAAAATCAAAGAAATTTACTATTCATTTAGTTCTACC
>JALAGR010000005.1 GCA_022712335.1 Pediococcus sp.
CGAAAAAGCTGCCAAGAAAGTTCATGCAGTCGATGGAAGTACCTATGTAAAATTAGATCGTGGGATTTTGACGGTTGACCAACTAAATTATTTCTTGAAAACTATGCCGGTTGAGCTGACGTTTGCAGATGATAACAACCAGTTCATTTACTATAATAAGAACCAGCCGACTGATAAAATGCTTGCACCACGCGAGCCGGGTCAAGCAGGAAATCCGCTTGCAGATGTGCGCCCTGGACGTGCAGTTGATCATGTTAAACAAGTAATTCATGCCTTACGTACGGGAGAAACGGATCTAGTTTCAATGCCTGTCCCTGGGAACGGACCTGACCGGCATGTCATGCACTATTACAAAGCAATGCGTGATGAAAACGGTCGTTATCGTGGGGTTAACGAATGGGTAACTGATATCATGCCAATTATTAAATATTATTTGGCCGCAACTGGGCAAAAATTAGTCACAGATCCGAATGCTAAGCCAATTTCGCCAATTACTGGAATTGACGTCACTTCAAGTGCGTCAATAAAGTCAACAGCAACAGTTGATGCTACTTCAGGTGCATCTGAGGAAGAACAACCAGTCGTGGACGCAACGAGCGGAGCTTCGGAAGAAGAACAACCTGGAATTGATACAACGAGCGGAGCTTCAGAAGACGCTCAGTCTGTTGTAGTAGACAATACTAGTGGAGCCTCGGAAGAATCTACAACTGAGAGTGAGCCAGAAGTTGATGCTACTTCGGGAGCTTCAGAAGTCTAAATTTGTGTGTTATTTAGAAAAATGATTCCTTACAATAAGGGATCATTTTTTTGTTGACAAGGATAATACTAAGGATTAAACTTATGCCATAATATATTCCTGATATTATTTTGATATCATGAAAGGAGGACGAAATGACCAATAAGGATCAAGAAAAACGTTTTTTATTACGTCTAAATCAAAAACTTTACGAAAAGTTGCAGTCAGAGGCAGACGATCAAGGACGGAGCGTCAATGCCCACATTGTCAATATTTTGGACAAGAAAAATGCTCCAGCAACATTTGAAAAACGACAAATCATCGGCAAGGTCATTTCAGGTGCAGATTTAAGCGATAATGGGTTAGTGTTGGTAACAGGAATTTATTACAGATATTTACTTGATGATAATGGCAATGTTGATGCAGGTGGCCAATATGCCATCATCGAGGCAAATGGAAATATCTTAACTTTAAGAAAGATATAGGGGGAGTATTTTATGTTAGGTATTAGAATTGTTCCGCAAAACAACCAGGGTTTAGTTGAGACGTTAGGTAAATATAGCCATAGTGTTGAATCAGGATTGAATTTCTATGTGCCACTTTTCCAAAAGATTCGGAATATTAGTTTAGCGATGAGACCGTTAGCTCTTCCAAATTATTCAATTATTACTAAGGATAATGCGGACGTTTCAGCTAGTTTGACGTTGAATTATCACGTTACTAACGCAGAAAAGTATCAATATGAAAATACAGATTCAGTTGAATCAATGGCGCAATTAGTGCGTGGACACTTGCGTGATATCATTGGGCGAATGGACTTAAATGAAGCACTTGGTTCAACAGCCAAGATTAATCAGGAGTTGGCATTGGCGATTGGGGATTTAACGAATACCTATGGAATTAATGTTGACCGAATCAATATTGATGAATTGACTCCTTCAAGAGCCATCCAAGAAGCGATGGATAAACAATTGACCGCTGATCGTGAAAGAGTTGCGACGATTGCCAAGGCTGAAGGGGAAGCCCGTTCGATTGAGTTAACTACGAAGGCTAGAAATGATGCAATTATGGCGACCGCTAAAGCTGAAGCTGATGCAACACAAACCCGTGCCGACGCTGAACGTTACCGAATTGATAAAGTTCAAAGTGGTTTGGCAGGTACAGATGATAAGTACTTCAAGAATCAATCAATTGAGGCTTTCTCAAAATTAGCTAACTCATCAGCTAATTTGGTAGTCGTTCCATCTGATGGAATGACTGAAGTTGGTAGTATTCCAGTTGTGGGGAAAATGCTGGAAAAAGGGATGAACAAGTAATTTCAAACGTTAGGTAATAATTTGTAATCCGCTTTAAAATGGGGGAATTAGATGGCTAGTAAAAGATTTGAAGAAATTAACGATAGTAAAGGATTTACAAAAACGACTAAAATTATTGTTGATAAACAGACTGGGGTTAATTACTTATGGCATAATGATGGCTATGCAGGTGGGTTAACAGTTTTGGTAGATGCAAATGGAAGACCAGTTGTTACCAAAGCGAGTTATATAACAAAAGATTAGTTTATAAAATCGTTAACAACATGAAAAGAAGCTATGACATTGTCATAACTTCTTTTTTGATCTGTAAGAACGTAAATGGAATGCTGATAATATTTTCATATTTAGTATACAATCGATGGTTTGAATGCCAATACCAAGTCCCCAAATGAAACGTTATGTGAGATAATAAATGCTAGTAAACGTTTACATTATATCGGGATCATATAGCGAAGTAATTATTGGTTTGGGTTGATGCAAAGATTAATAATTAGGGGGAATTAGAATGAAATACCGTAGACTAGGTAAACAAGGAATCAAAGTAAGTGAACTTGCTTTAGGAAGCTGGATGACTGATGTAAGTGGTGCAGAAAAACAAGACTTAGCTGCTCAATCGATTAAGTTGGCTTACAATCATGGAATTAATTTCTTTGATTGTGCTGATGCATATAGCGGTGGGGCTGCAGAACGTTTTTTAGGAGAAGTACGCAAGCAATTTCCTAGAAAAGAATTAGTAATTTCTAGTAAGGTCTTTTTCCCAACTGGTGACGGAATTAACGATCGCGGACTCTCACGTAAACACATCATGGAATCTATCGACCAATCGTTGTCTAACCTACAATTAGACTACTTAGATTTATACTTTTGTCATCGTTTTGATCCGGAAACACCTTTGGAAGAAACATTACAAGCTTTAAGCGATTTAGTGGACCAAGGGAAAATTTTGTACTATGGCGTCAGCGAATGGCGACCAGTTCAGATTTTAGAAGCCCAACTTATTATTGAACGATTGCATTTACATCCAATGTCCGTTGTTCAACCACAATACAATATGTTTGATCGATACATCGAGCATGAATTAATCGATGTTTGTGAAAAATTAGGACTTGGGATTGTACCATTTTCTCCGTTATCACAAGGGCTCTTAACTGGTAAGTATCATCTTGGTCAAGAAATTCCTGTGGGATCACGTGCGACATATCAAGATCAAATTCAAGCTTTACTGACCGAAAATAATCTTAAAAAAGTGGAAAAATTGGTAGCAATGGCTGACGAACTTAATACGGACTTATCAACATTTGCGTTGGCATGGGCACTTCGTAATCAAAATATTAGTAGTCTAATTACTGGAGCTAGTAAGCCAAGTCAATTGGAAAATAATCTAAAAGCCATTGAATTGGATATACC
>JALAGR010000204.1 GCA_022712335.1 Pediococcus sp.
CCGATATCAACGATTCCAGCGCCTTCACCCGGTCCTTGTAAGATTTGAGGCCCCGTCGTTGGAAATTTTAAAAGTGGCTTGGAATTTTTATATGCACAATGTTCGCTCCACATGGCCGCAAACAATCCAGTTTCCGTAAAGTTAGGTAAGCGTCCCAAAGTATCATTGATTTTTTGATATTCGTCTTCGCTTAGCCCCCATTGCAAGTACAATTTTTGATCTCGAATTTCAGTAGGTGTTAATTCCGTCATCATTGCGAAAACTCCTTTAATTAAACGTTTTGCGTAATACTTTCAACTAAGCTTTGGAACAATAATTTACCATCTTCGCCACCCAACATGGCATCGCTAGCACGTTCTGGATGAGGCATCATGCCCAGTACATTACCGCTACGATTGGTAATTCCGGCAATGTTATCAGTGCTTCCGTTTGGATTATTTTCATAGCGGAAAGCAATTTGATGATGCTCTTTTAATTCTTGCAAAGTAGCTTCGTCACAGTAGTAATTTCCTTCACCGTGGGCAATTGGAAACATGACCGTTTGCTTTGAATTAAAACGCTTCGTAAATTGGGTTTCATTATTTTCAACGATTAGATTTTGAGGTTTACAAATAAAATTCAAACTATCATTGTGGCGTAAAGCACCAGGTAAAAGTCCAGCTTCTGTTAACACTTGGAATCCATTGCAAATCCCAATTACAGGTTTCCCAGCTTCAGCGAATTCCTTCACGGCGTTCATGATGGGAGAAAACCGGGCGATGGCACCACTACGAAGATAGTCTCCGTATGAAAATCCACCTGGAATCATGACTGCGGCCGTATCTTCAGGCAATGTAGTTTCACGATAATCCACAAATTGAGGCGTAACTTTCATGACATCTCGTAACACGTAATACATATCCCAATCACAATTGGATCCGGGAAAACGAATAATACTATAGATCATGCTTACGCCCCCTCAGTAGCACTGATTTCAAATCGGTAAGTTTCCATATTAACGTTGGCTAATAATTCGTCACACATCTTTTCAACCTGTTCTTCAACATTTTGACCGTTATTTGCAATCTTCATTTCGAAATATTTACCAACCGTCACATCTTGAACATCTTGGTAATTCAAGCGATGGAGTGCTGTTTTGATAGCTTCTCCTTGGGGGTCCAAAATAGATTCTTTGTAAGTAACATAGATTTTAACGTTATACATGGGCTTCCTCCTGTGAATTATTTAAACGATTGAGAACTTCTTGATAGACAGTGATTAAATCTCCTGTTTTCTTGCGGAAAACATCTTTATCGAGCGATGCTTTGGTCATCAAGTCAACTAAACGACACGAATCTGGCGAAATTTCGTCTGCTAAGACAATTTCACCATCTGCCGTTTTTCCAAATTCAACTTTGAAATCAACGAGTTGTAACCCCGCCTTAGCAAAGCGTTCCTTTAGAATTCGGTTAATTTGGAGCGCTAATTTTTCAAGTTGTTGGCTTTCTTCAAAATCAAAAATTTTTAATGCAACTGCTTGATTAGTATTGATGAATGGATCATCCAACTCATCCGATTTATAAAAAAATTCCACAACAGGTTGGTCGAATTCTTGTAAATACGGCACATCGAATTTTCGTTGAAAACTACCTGATGCTGCATTACGTACGACCACCTCTAGTGGAATAATGTCTACTTTTTGATTCAATTGTTCGTTGTCGGAAAGCTTCTTAATAAAGTCCGTGTGAATGCCCTTTGCAGCCAATAGTTCAAATAGGATGCAATCAATTTGGTTATTCAAAACACCTTTTCCAGCAATTTGATCCTTACGCTTACCATTTAATGCTGTAGCTTGGTCCATGTATTCTACCCACACCACATTTGCTTCGTCCGTGTTGTAAAGTCGTTTTGCCTTGCCTTCTTTAATCAACGTTGTCTTCTTCATTACTCTATCTCCCAAATATTTTCTGATTTAACTGAATCTAAAGTTGATTGAATATCGCCTAGTATCGTGATATGCCCCATTTTTCGATCCACACGACTTTCAGCTTTGCCATAATCATGAAAATGCCAATTAGTTCTTTGAACTAACTTTTGCCGAGCAGGTTCTAAATGTTGACCAAGTAAATTAACCATTACTGCTGAAGTTGGTTGCTTGATTTTAGGAATTTCTAATCCGCAAATGCTCCGCACATGAGCTTCAAATTGTGAGATGTTGCAGGCTTCAATCGAATAGTGTCCCGAATTATGTGGACGAGGTGCCATCTCATTTACCATTAAGCGTCCATCTTCGAGCATAAAAAATTCGATTCCTAGTACACCGCGTAAGCACAAACCTTGAGCAATTTGACGCGCAATTTTTTTGGCATTTTGTTGAATATCCTTAGCTACACGCGCTGGTACAATACTTTGGTGAAGAATATGATGGTGGTGCTCATTTTCTGCAACCGGGAAACAGCGGATCTCACCGTTGCGACTGCGCGTCACCATTACTGATAGTTCTTTTGTAAATTTTTGGCGTTTTTCTAAAATACATGACGCATTTTCTGCTAAATGCCGCCCAGCTGGTAAGTCAGCTTCCGAATTAATATCTTGTTGTCCATGGCCATCGTAGCCACCCTCGCTAGTCTTTAAAATGCTTGGGTAGCCTAGTTTCGCAATCGCATCATCTAAATCGGCTGGCTTTTCCACAATTTCATACGGTGTAACTGGAATATCATGATTACTGAGAAAGTTTTTTTCATGCAGTCGATCACCCGTAATTGCTAATAAGTCCGTCCCTTGAGGCAGTGCTACCAATCTTTGAGCGTCTTTTAAACTAGCTAAGTCAACATTTTCAAACTCGTAGGTTAAGACATCACTTCGGTCAGCCATTTCCATTAATGCTTGATGATCATCGTACTCTGCTGCGATTTGAAAATCACAAACCTGACTCGTCGGACAATCTGGGGTTGGATCCAAAACACCAACTTTATACCCCATCGCTTTTGCCGATAAAGCAATCATTTGCCCCAGTTGACCACCACCGATAATCCCAATCGTGGCTGGTGGCAAAAGTACGCCTCCCTCACAATTGTTTTTCACTATCAATGGCCTCCTGTGTTTGTTTTTGACGGAATTCAATCAATTTTTCAGCAACTTTTACATCGGTTACCGCTAAAATTTCAGCTGCTAATAACGCTGCATTTTTAGCTCCAGCATTACCAATTGCTGTCGTAGCAACTGGAACGCCACTCGGCATTTGAACAATTGATAGCAATGAGTCCATCCCATGCAATGCATGGCTTTCAATTGGAACACCAATCACGGGTAAAATCGTATTAGCTGCTAGCATTCCTGGTAAATGTGCTGCTCCACCTGCTCCAGCAATAATCACACCATAACCATTTTTGCGAGCTTGTTCACTAAATTTTTGAAGTTCATTAGGCATCCGATGCGCTGAAATGATGTGTCGATTATAGTCCACTTCAAATTCATCAAGTATATCTGCCGCCAATTTCATTGTTGGCCAATCAGAAATCGATCCCATTACCACTGCTATTTTTTTCATGACGATTCCTTTCGTATTAAGTTCTGAACTAATTTTCAAGTTCAGTGTACCAACTAAAACAATTTTAATCAATAGATTTTGCGAACTATTTTGTTTCATTTTTAAAATAAAGTTCGTTATTCATTCAAAAATAAACCAGATAAGCCTGATCAATTCTCGTGATTTAACTAAAAAAGCCCCAACATGAATAAATCATGCTGAAGCTTCTTCAAAATTTAATATAGTTCCAAAAAACGGTCTTTCCAAATATCTTCATAGAAC
>JALAGR010000205.1 GCA_022712335.1 Pediococcus sp.
AATAGTTATTTTCTTGACGCTCATAATTCACTTTATTCTTAGCAAAGAAACTTGCTTCGATTTCTTCGGGAGTGAATCCTAATCCCTTAATTCCAAATTTCATAAACATGTGCCAAGCATGTGTGTAATCCGTACTTCGATTGTACGCATATGCTGAAAACAACATCTTTTTAACGTTTAAATACATTAAAGATAAATCTGGCGTGCGAGGATCAGCTTTGAACTTTTCAATTTCTTCATCTTCAATAACTACAAGATGATTCCATTGGTTCAAATTAGCCATCAATAAGAAGAAATCCGTTGCATCCACAAATTCGTTTAAGACCGTTTGGCGGACTGACAAATCACCATCTTGTTTACCACGATGCGTTTTCCAGACCTTAAACCACTCCGCTGCGTTAGCAATTTCAGCTAGCTCTACATCTAAAGAAATGTAAGCTTCTTGAATACGATCTGCCATACTATTGTTCAAATTTCGTTTAAATCTGATTTCACGGTCTAATGCAACCGATGTTTGTAGCATTTTTGCCCAATCCATTTTTAATCACCTAGAATAACATTTTTAATTTTAAATCTGTGATATTTTTAACGTACCATTCATTAAGGAAGTCATACTTCTTGAAAATATCAAATAATGAAACTTCTTCGTCAGCATCATTAACTTGAATAGCCCATTGGTCAGTTTCAGGATTTTCTTGAAAAATCGTGAAAATAACGTGGTCATTTAACCGTAAAAATGCACCTAATTCTTTTTCAGCATTTAGCAAAGTAAAGTGATTTTGTGCTGCACTTACGAAAAGTTCATCTGTAATTGCGGGTTTTAAGCCCACTTGTTCGAACTCATAAACCTTTTGATTACGTGCATCAAACATATTGAAGTCCACTCTGAATCCGTACAAGTCTTCTAAAATTTGTCCAAATTTAGTAAACAATTTGATTTCATCATACAAACTAGCTTTGTCATCTTGGTTATTCAAGAAATAGAAGTTGTTGATGGTATCTGTATCAAAACTCATTTTACGAGCATCCAAATTCAAGCTAAAAATTGTTTGATGACTAGTTTGATCTACATATTCGACTTTGCCATCTAACATTTCAAAGCGGAAACTTTGACTCGTTCCTGCCCAAGAATGGAATAATGATTGGTAATTGTCTTTTTGTTCGATTTCCAATCCTAGCTTCGTTTTCAATCCGCTTAATTCAATCAACCTTGTCATGAAAATTAGATAGTAATCACTGGCCTCAAATTTCTTAGGAAATACAACCGCATCACTATCGACTACAAACGCATAAAGTTGCTTAGCTGCATCAAGCAACTCAACGTTATCATGAGTAGTCGTTAATGTACGAAATAATTCAGCAAAGCGCCGACCCTTGTCCAATCCAGCATCTAAATCTGATTGGACCTTCACCAGCTTACTTGTTAATGGCATCGTCTTCTTATCTTCATTGATTGGATTATCCATTAGACTTTACCTGCCCTTCATCTAAAAGGCTATTGATGTAGTTCTTGTAGAGTTGGTCAGCTGTTTCACGGAATTCACGGTAGCTAGTAAAACTCTTCTTCAAAGCTTCGATTTCTAAGCTAAGCGTTGTATCCTCCTTGGAAAGTACCAAAATTTGTTTTTGGTTGTTGCGAATTTGTTCAGGAGCCTTAGCAGCCTGTTCTGCTTCTTCAGCAATTTTAGCAAGTTCGTCTTTGATTTGTTGGCGTTCTTCTTTAATTTTGTTGGATTCAAACAAGCCACCCTTATCTGCGAGGTTGTTTTGTTGTTCCATTAATTCTTGTTGTTTCTTTTCAAGTTCAGCTTGAGCAGCAACTGTCTTTTGGAGTTCCACGTTTTGAGCTGAAAGTTGGTTGATTTGATCTGAATTTAAAGTCTTATCAGCTTCATCGATATTCAAGGCTTTTTCAACCTTTTCTAGCTTTTCTTCGTCTAATGTATATTCAACATTCAAAGCATCAAGGGTACCGATTTCACGTCGATCCCACCAATTACCAAAGAAAACTTTAAATTGTCCCTTTTCAACTTCACGGTAATAGAAAAATGGGAATTTCTTAATTAAATAATCGATTAAGTTATCACTTAAAAAATGAGCTAAGTCTTGGCGCTGGTCCTTTACCAATTCAAATGGATAATCGCCAAATTCCAAATTAAAAGCATTGTTGATTTCATCTTGATAGCGTAAAGGTCCCAGCAATTGATAAATACGCAAATCGTTGTGCTGATCAATCGCTTCCGCCAATTCATTTATGTATTGATCCTTGTTCTTCAGTTGCGAGATTAAAATATCTCGACTGGATTCTTCGTGATTCATACGTTCATCTGCCATGATATCGCTCCATTCTATCGTTCTGTCTCTAATGTTACAAAAAAATATCGAATAAATAAAGGAATTAAGCAATAAATTTAAACATTCTTCACAAAAAAAGAGCTGTGTACGAAATTTCGTACAACAACCCTTATTTATGCAATATTTTTAGAACATTTCGAGGTATTGATCACGTTCCCATTGCGTAACTTCTTGACGGTAAGAAGCCCATTCGAGCTTTTTAGCTTCAAGGAAACTTTGGTAAATATGATCACCCAATGCTTTACGCATTACATCATCTTTTTGATATTCCTTCAAAGCGTTGTGCAATGTTGAAGGAAGATCTGTGATGTGTTCTTCATTTCGTTCTTCGATGTTCATCCGATAGATATTACGATCAACTGAATCATCGGGTTCAATTTTATTTCTAATTCCATCTAAGCCCGCTTCTAGAACTGATGCAATTGCCAAGTATGGGTTAGCAGCTGGATCAACACTTCGAACTTCAAAACGAGTTGAGAGTCCCTTACTTGAAGGAACGCGAATAAGTGGTGAACGGTTAGAGCCTGACCAAGCAACGTAGACAGGAGCTTCGTATCCAGGAACTAAACGCTTATATGAGTTAACAATTGGGTTACATACGGCAGTATAACTACGAGCATGCTTCAACAAACCACCAAGGAACCAGTAAGCATTTTGAGAAAGTTGTAATTCACCTTTTTCATCGTAGAAGGCATTACCATCTTTGTTGAAGAGTGACATATTCAAATGCATTCCTGAGCCATTGATACCATCCATTGGTTTAGGCATAAACGTAGCATGTAAATTGTACTTACGAGCAACTGTCTTAACAACCAACTTAAATGTTTGGATGTTATCAGCAGCTGTTAGAGCATCGGCATACTTAAAGTCAATTTCGTGTTGGCCTGGAGCAACTTCATGATGAGAAGCTTCAACATCAAAGCCCATGTTTTCAAGTTCCAAAACAATATCGCGACGACAGTTTTCCCCTAAATCAACAGGAGCTAAATCAAAGTAGCTACCTTTATCATTTAGGTTCGTGGTTGGCTTGCCATTTTCATCCAACTTCAATAAGAAGAATTCAGGTTCAGGTCCGATATTGAAATCAGTAAATCCAGCGTCTTTCATTTCTTCAAGTACACGAATCAAGTTGTTACGTGGGTCACCCACGAATGGTTTGCGATCACTTGAGTATACTTCACAAATAATACGAGCAACCTTACCATGTTCGCTTCCCCAAGGAAAGACCATCCAAGTTGAAAGGTCTGGGTATAGGTACATATCACTTTCTTCAATACGAACAAAACCATCAATTGAAGAACCATCAAACATTAACTTGTTGTCTAGAAGCTTATCTAACTGACTAATTGGTACTTCAACGTTCTTAATTATTCCAAAAAGATCTGTAAACATTAAACGGAGAAAACGAACGTTTTCATCCTTTGCCATCTGACGAATATCTGCTTGCGAATAATTTTTCTTTGCCATAACTGTATGTAACGCCCCACTTTATTTTTTTATACTAAACTCGTTTAATTGGAAAAGTCGGACCAGAATCATCTGACAATCTTCCAGTCTGAAGTAACTCTTCTCTTAAGATTCTCCTCATTTGGGTATCCGAAATGGAACGTTTAAGCTCTTCTTTCCGTTGCTCAAATTTTTGCTTAATATCTGCAATATTTAAGCCCTCCTCGATGAAGTCTTTAATCTCTAGTAATCGATCAATATCGTTTAACGAAAATAATCGACGATTTCCTTCACTTCGATCTGGAAAAACTAGCTCATTTTCCTCATAATATCGAATTTGCAGAGAAGTAAGAGATGTTAACTTCATAACTGTACCAATTGGTAACACGGCCATTGAGCGACGAAGCTCTTTTTCACTCATACCAATAACTCCTTTAATATTGAACTAATTTTAGCAGTCAAATATACCTACGTCAATAGCGGATGTCATATTTTCTAACATCATGCAAAAAAGGTTTCTTCAACTGCTTGAGTAATAGCAATTTTTACGTGTGAATAAGTTAGACCACCTTGTAAATAAAGCGTATATGGTGGACGAATTGGACCATCAGCAGAAAATTCAATACTTGCGCCTTGCACAAAAGTCCCCGCAGCCATGATGACCTTGTCTTCATAGCCTGCCATTTGAGAAGGCTCTGGATCAACATATGAATCAACTGGCGAATTTTTCTGAACTTGCTTAGCAAATTTAATCATCGAATCTGGTTCACCAAAATTAATTGTTTGAATTAAATCCGTACGAGGGTCGTTCCACTTTGGATCAACTTGCAAATTACATTTTTCTAGAATAGCACTTTCAAAAATAGCGCCTTTAATCGCTGAACCAGTAACTTCAGGAGCCATAAAGAATCCTTGGTACATTCTACGCAAGTTTTCGAGCGTTGCACCCTCTTCTTTACCCGCACCGACATTGGTCAAACGGTTAGCAATCATCTCAATGAGATTTTGTTTTCCAACCACGTAGCCCCCAGTGTGAGCAATTCCACCACCAGCATTCTTGATCAACGAGCCAACCATAACGTCGACACCGACTTCCGTAGGCTCAATTACTTCTGAAAATTCACCATAGCAATTATCAACAAAGATAATTACATTTGGTAGTACTTCGCGGACACGTTCCACCATCGTTTTAATTTCAGCAACCGTGAAACTTGAACGGCTTGAATATCCTCTTGAGCGTTGAATGGCGACAACTTTAACTTGATCTGTTAATTTATTTTGAGCTGCATCAAAATCCACTTTACCATTTTCCAAAAGTGGAACGTAGTCAAAATCAATTTTAAAATCTTTCAAAGATCCCATGCCGTCTTTGCCTGTTACCCCGATCACTTCTTGAATCGTATCATAGGGCATCCCCGTCAAATACAACAACTGATCTCCTGGACGCAACATTCCAAAATATGCAGAACTAATCGTATGTGTTCCTGAAACAAACTGTGGACGAACTAACGCGTCCTCTGTTTTGAAAACATCAGCATAAACACGATCCAATGCGTCTCTTCCCATGTCGTTGTATCCATAGCCTGTTGCACCATTTAAGTTTTCTTCCGAAATTTTTTCCTTCTGAAATGCTTCCAGTACCTTTTGCTGATTAAAAGTTACTTGATCATCAATTTCGCTTAGTCGCGG
>JALAGR010000206.1 GCA_022712335.1 Pediococcus sp.
CTTTAATGATAATAATTCGACAAATGTTGTTATTGGTACAGTAGACATTTCACGCAAGTTGAATGATGATTTAGATTCGGTTAAACACGTGAAAATTCATCAATATGGTACAGAACATTCTGCAAAATCAGCTCTAAAAAATGAGCAGGTAGATGCAATTATTAAAAAAGATGGTAACAATTTTGATGTAACGTATTCTAATACTGATTCAACTAAGACAGCTGCCGTTAAGATGGCTTTTAAAAATGATGTAACAATCAATAATATTGATCAGCTAAAAAGTCATTTAAAACAAAGTACTAAGGAGATCAATGAACTACAAGCTAAGTTAGCCTTAGTTACTAAAAAACAAGTTAAACCGCAAGCAACACCAGCTTCTAAGACGATGCCTAAAATCAAAAACCACTATGCATACGGTGATGCCGATACCAATTTCTTTGATAAAATTTTGCCGATACTAATGGGATTTTTCGTCTTTTTCTTTGTATTCCTTGTTTCAGGAATGGCGCTTTTGAAAGAGCGAACAAGTGGAACGCTGGATCGACTTCTAGCTACTCCGGTCAAACGCTCTGAAATTGTGTTTGGCTATATGTTAAGTTATGGGATAATTGCTGTATTACAAACCATTGTGATTGTATTAGTAACGATTGGATTATTAGGAGTGGAAGTTGTCGGCAGTGTCGGTAATATTATTGCTATCAATTTATTACTAGCGTTGGTAGCATTAGCATTTGGGATTTTGCTTTCGACTTTTGCACATTCAGAATTTCAAATGATGCAATTTATTCCAATCGTAGTCGTTCCGCAAGTTTTCTTTGCGGGAATTATTCCACTAGATACAATGGCAGACTGGGTACAAAAAATTTCGTATGTTATTCCACTTAAATACGCGGGCGATGCGGTTAGTAAAATTATTATGCGAGGAACTAATCTTTTAGATTTAGGTGGAGATACTGGAATATTATTAATTTTTCTAGTAGTTCTAACATTTTTGAATATTGTAGGATTACGACGTTATCGGAAGGTGTAAGCAATGAGTGCGATTATATTTGATAATTACAAAATTTGGTTAGATGAACAAAAAATTCCCAAAGGACAGAAAAAGGCGTTATTGGCAGGACTAGATTTATTTGCTAAACAAGGCTACAACGGGACTTCAACAGCTCAAATTGCCGAAAAAGCAGAAATTAGTCAGGCGACGATTTTTAAGTATTTTAAAACAAAACAAGACTTGTTAGTAGCTATTATTAAACCCGTTTTTGAAAATTTATTTCCAGTTTTTCGTGATGGTTTTATAAACGAATTAAGTCAATTTACGACTTTGGAAGACGTGGTGCGTTTTTTCATATACAATCGCTATCAATTTGTGGTCGATAATGAAGATGCAATTATGATTCTAATTTCGGAATCATTGACTAATAGTGATCTTCGCCAAGCTTTTTTCGACGTGGCGAATGAACCGGGAAAATCAGTTGTTGAAAATGTTAGTGATATTCTTGCAAGAACTGGAGAACTACGTCCTGAACTCGATTTCCCAGCTGTATTGAGAACAATTGCTGGACAAGTTTTGATTTACTTCATGCAGCATCGATTCATTGGGCAACAGGATGAAGAAAAAGATTTAAATTTAATTGTAGAACAAATCATTAGAGCGATTAAAAAATAAATTAGTTGCATTTGCAACAAAGCCAAGTTAAGATACTTCTAGAGGAAAACTATATGAAAGATATTTTGCGGACAATCGGTTCGATTTCAAGAGAATTAGATTCAATTGCTAACATTGAGTTTAAAGGGTTAAACCTAACTAAGGGTCAGTACTTATATTTGGTTCGGATTTGCGAAAATCCAGGAATTATCCAAGGGGAATTAGCTGAAAAAATTCGTATTGATCGTACAACAGCTGCACGTGCCGTCATGAAATTAGAAAAAGACGGGTTTATTACACGAGGAGCAGATGCTAATAATCGTAAAATCAAGCGGCTATATCCAACCGAGCAAGGTGAAAAAGTATATCCAATAATTAAGAGAGAAAATGACTATTCCAATAGTGTTGCTTTGAATGACTTCACTGAAGATGAGATATCAGCTTTAAAAGGAATGCTGGAACGGGTTGAACAAAACGTTAGTGCAGATTGGAATTACGTAAAAAAGGGAAATCATAGAGAGTATTGAGGAAAATTGAATGACAATTGATGTTCAGAAAGTACAAGTTGAAGACGTCGAAGCATTGCGAAAAATTAGTATTGAAACTTTTGGAGACACGTTTGGTGCAGAAAATAATGCAGATGATTTAGAACAATATTATCAAAATGCCTATAACTTAAAACAACTAACTTCAGAAATTAAAAATCCCAATTCGCTTTTCTTTTTTGCTAAGCAAGACGATCAGCTTGCAGGATATTTGAAGGTCAATATCAATGAAGCTCAATCCGAAAAAATGGAGTCTGGTACTTTAGAAGTTGAAAGAATTTACGTTAGAAAAGAGTTCAAGCGCTTGGGAATCGGTTCTGAAATGATGCAACAAGCAATTGAAGTTGCTAAAGAAAATCACAAAAATAAAGTCTGGTTAGGGGTTTGGGAGCGTAACGAGGCCGCTAAAAAATTTTACCAGACTAAAGGTTTTAAACAAATTGGTGCTCATGTCTTTCGTTTAGGCGATGACTTGCAACGTGATTTGATTATGTTGAAAGAACTTTAATAGGAAAAGTCCATCGAAAGATGGGCTTTTTTAACGGAGCTGTTGCAACAAAATGTATTTTTTTGCAATTAACTAAAAATTAGGTGTTTGGAGCAGTCGTGAATGGTACATTAAAGGAAGAAAGGAGAGACGTCATGAAACTTGATTACTTTTGGGACAAAAATTATGCAATAGATCAAATTGGAATCCGATTAAATCCACAGAATCGAAAGCTAACAGTAGAATTGAATTCACTTTTAAAGGGCGATAAAAAGCTTAACGTAATTAATCCTTTGAATAAACGAAAGTTAAAAATTAACTACGATGAAATCTATTTAATTGAGGCCATGGACAGTCTTTCTAAAGTTTATACTACGGGCGGAAAAGTTTTTTATGCTCGAGGTCGACTTAAAGATTTTGAAAATAAAGAAATTAGCGGAATAGTGAGAATAAATAATTCGACGATGCTAAATTTGACAGAAATAATTAATTTTCGACAAGGTACGTATGCGCGTTTAGAGGTTGAAACTAAGGATGGCCAAGTACATATTGTGAGTCGGCATTATGCTCAGAAAATTAAGGAGGCATTGGAATGTTCAAGGAATTAAAAGATCAATTTATACAAATCGCATTTACGACAACTATATTGGTAGTAGTGTTATTTAGCTTTTTATTTGGAAATGTAAAAATTAACGTTGAATTTTTA
>JALAGR010000207.1 GCA_022712335.1 Pediococcus sp.
AAGATATCCAACGTGCTTCCGATGATGGCGAACCGTCTGGAACAGCTGGTGTTCCAATTTTAGAAGTCTTAAAACGTGAAAATTTAACCAATGTCTTAGTCGTGGTCACTCGATATTTCGGAGGTATTAAGCTCGGGGCTGGCGGCCTTATTCGCGCATACGGTTCTAGCACATCACTTGCCGTTCAAAATGCTCCCTTAGTTCAATTGGTGGATCAGGAACTCTTATCGATCAAACTCGATTACCAAAATAATGACCAACTAATTTATTACCTTGAGCAACATGATTTAAATCAACTAGAAACTGAATATACAACCCAAGTGACAACCACTATTTCAATTGCACAAGACCAACTTGATCCTTTAAAGAAAGAACTCCTTGGTTTGTTTAGTGGCAATGTAGCATTTAAAGATTTAGGTACCGAACGTGTGCAACTTCCATATCAAAAAAAAGAGGATGACAACGATTAATATCGTTGCTATCCTCTTTTTTTATGACGTTCGCTACGCGTGCGAACTTTATCTTTTAATGTGTTTTCTTCTTTGAATTCATTACTATCGACCTTCGAAGTATTGGAACGTACTAACCTTCTAATCCAATCCAACATGGGTGTACGATTTTCGCCAACTAATCCAATTGCTTCAACAAAGATTTCAATCCCTATCAAAATCCCAATTGTTAGCAATACTGAACCCCACAAAGTCGAAATGGGATATAGCAACGCAATAAACGAAAAAATTAATGAAATTCCATAAATCACTAATACTGTTTGTCGATGCGTCAATCCCATTTGCATCAAACGATGGTGTAAATGACGTTTATCTGCGTGGGAAATAGATTCCTTATTAAGGAGTCTTCTCAAGATTGCATAAATCGTATCTGTCAGTGGTACACCCAGAATCATTACCGGAATCAACACCGAAATAAATGTAGCATTTTTCAAACCAGATAACGAGAAAACTGAAATCATAAATCCAATAAACAAAGCCCCAGTATCACCAAGATAAATTCGTGCTGGGAAAAAGTTATAAGGTAAAAATCCAATTTCAGCTGCAACTAACGTAAAAATCATAATTACAATGTAAATATTAGTCGATGGTAAGAAGAACAATCCTGTAAAACCGGTTGTAAACAGTGCAATAATAGTTACTCCCGTCGCTAGTCCATCCAGCCCATCCAATAAATTAATCGCATTGGTAATCGCTGCAATCCATAACAGCGTTATCGGTAATGAAAACCACCCGAAGTCAATAATTCCGATAAATGGAAAAGTCAACGTCGTCATTCGGACGTTAGCAAATAGATACACTGCCAACGCCGCTAACAAGATTCCAATCATTTTTTGTACAGGTCTTAATTCAAAAATATCATCGATGATTCCTGTTACTAAAATAATGCATTCCCCGAAGAAAATTCCGTAAAGCTGCTGATTAGGTATCTGATTTCTCAATAGAAAAAATAATGAGAAATTGAAGGCAATGAAAATTGCCAATCCCCCCATGGTTGGCATTGGTACCTTATTGACGCGCCGCGCGGTCGGTTTATCAATAGCACCAACTTTAAATGAAATCCTCCGGACAAACGGTGTTAATATTGCCGAAATGATCATTGTTGCAAATAAACTAACAATTATTTCAAATCGCATAATTTGCCCTCTTTTTTGTTCGTAATAAGCTCATTATACCCAAACTAATAAAGCTTATACAATCTTCTTCACTAAAAATGCAAAAAATTTAACGCATTCTTTCACATTTGTAAAAAAAGCCCAGCTTACGCTAGACTTTTGGTTTGATCTTATTTCAAATGATAGTTATACGTTGAAACGATAATGTTTTCACGTGAGTTCAAGGATGCTCTCAAGCGTAAACCAGTTTGGTTATGCAAAATATTTTGCCAAGGTTTTCTTGGAACAAACTGTGGTACTAAGACGGTTGTTGTGTAATTACGTTCAGCAGCTCGTCTAGCAATCACATCACAGAAACGTAATGTTGGATTAGTAATTGAACGGTAAGACGAATGAATATCAATAAAACGCACATCCGGATATTCCGCTTTAAATTCCATAGCCGTCTTATGTTCTTTTTCAGGATTAGCATCAAAGGATACATGCATTGCAATGACGTAGTCACCAATCGAACGCGCATAATTGATGGCTCCTGATGTCACCTGCGTAACGTTGCTAACTAAAACAATTACTGTAGATCCATCATAATCGTGAAGGTTAACTTTACCCTTTTCAATTACTCGTAATTGGTCAGCAACTTCGTCATAATGTTTGCGAATTTTGTAGAACATTCTTAATAACAATGGCATGACGATGAAGTATGGCCACACATTGCTAAAGTGTAGGAATAACAAACAGATAACTAAGACGGCCGATAATAATGCCCCCAAGAAGTTTGCCGATGCATTGATCATCCACTTTTTGCCACCTTCACGTTTCCAGTGAATAATCATCCCTGATTGTGACAATGTAAATGGTACGAAAACCCCGATAGCATAAAGCGGAATCAATAGTCCTGTTTGACCACCGAAAATCAAAATTAACACGATGGCACCAGCTGCCAAGGAGATAATTCCGTTAGAGTAACCTAATCGATCTCCACGGTCCATGTAAGCATGCGGCATAAACTTATCTTTCGCTAGGTTGTATGCCAACATTGGAAATGCTGAGAAACCAGTGTTAGCAGCAACTGCCAAAATCAAGGCTGTTGCTAATTGAAGAACGTAGTAGAAGATACCATGTCCAAAAATCGTCACACCAATTTGCGATAGCACTGTTTGTGAGGCACTTGGAGTAATTCCACTATAGTAAGCAAGGAACGTGATTCCGGCAAAGAATGATGCCAAAATTAATGACATGATTGCCAATGTTCCGGCAGCATTCTTACGACGTGGTGACTTGAAGTTTGGTACCGCGTTACTGATAGCTTCAACCCCAGTCAATGAAGATGAACCTGATGATAAAGCTCTAAGGAAAATCACAAAGGTCATCCCTGGAACTGCGGAACCAACCGCCGAAGCTGCATGATAAGCGACTTGCCCCGTTGCGATGTTATATAATCCCACCACGATCATCAGTGAAATCACCACGATGAACAGGTAAACCGGAATTGTTAGAAAACTGGCCGACTCACGTAGTCCACGTAAATTCAGTGCCATGATTCCCAAAACAATCAAAATCGCAATCGCAATATGATACCTTTGCAATGCTGGAATCGCAGACGTGATCGCTTCTGTACCAGACGTCACACTAACCGCTACGGTCAGCATGTAATCAACCAGAAGTGAACCACCGGCGACTAATCCCGCAGACGTTCCCCAATTTTTGCTAGCTACCACATACGCACCACCACCAGATGGATATGCTTTAATAATTTGGCGGTATGATACGGTAATCGCGAATAATAGCACTAATACAATCCCTGCAATTGGAATTGAATACCAAGTTGCAGCGGCAGATAAAACAATCAAAACCGACAAAATTTCTTCGGTACCATATGCAATAGATGATAAAGCATCTGAAGAAAGCAAGGCGAGCGCTTTGAACTTAGTTAAAGCTTGTCCACTCTCGTCGAGCGTTTTCAGTGGTTTACCAATTAAAATACGCTTCAAATACGAAATCATCTTTTACTCTCCATTTTTAAAAATATGCTAGTGAAATTCTACTCTAAATTACCCAAAATTACTAGCATATTTTTTAAGATTATAATTCATATACTGATAATAACAGAATTTATCTGAATAAGGTGATATTTAGGAATAAATATTTAGATTTAGAGTGCAGAAAAAATTGGGTTGGGTTAATCGGAGAAGATAAATTTTGGGAACACATTTTAGACAAAAAAATCCATGACACAATTCTGTCATGGATTTTTTCAATTTAAATTGGTCTAGTTTAGCATTGTAGAGCTGAATTTTCGGCAAACCTTCGCATCTTCC
>JALAGR010000208.1 GCA_022712335.1 Pediococcus sp.
AAAGGACCTAGGCTCCTTTCACTTCTTTTTTAATTAGTTAGCTTTAACGTCAATAACTTGTTTGCCGTTGTAGTAACCACAACTTGGGCAAACACGATGTGAAACTCGTAATTCACCACAGTTTGAACATGGTGCCAAACCTGGAGTAGTTAACTTAATGTGTCCACGACGATTACGCTTACGTGTCTTTGATGTTCTTCTTGCTGGAACAGCCATCTATGAGCACCTCCTTTAAGAGAATTCGGTTTCCCGCTTTTTTAAAGCCTTACGATTCAGGATCATCTTTCAATAAACCCTTTAACTTAGCAAGGCGTGGATCAACTTGTTTTTCCTGCTCTGATTCTACGTCCATCTCAGAAATTACCTGCCATTCTGAACCAGAAGGCATAACTCCCTTTTCTTCCTCTTCAGGTGTTAAAACCTGCATTGGAACTTGAAGGACAATATTATCCTCAACTAACTTATCAACACTGATTACATCGTCTTCAACTAACATAACTACTTCTTCTTTGGCAAAAGAATCAATTATGCTAGGATTGTCCACGTAAATTTCACTTATAAAAAAGTCTAAATTCATATGAACCGGACTCAATGATCGTGATGAAGGAACTGTTAAATCACAACTAATCTCAGCATCAATGATAACTGAGTCACGTTCGATTGTCACCGTTCCCTTAAAGTTAATTGGTGAGCATTTAATAACTACATCTGGAAAGCGTTCGACTAAAGATTGTTCCAAATCCATTGTTTCATCGAACTGAAACGGCTCTTTGTGCTTACGCAGTTCTGTAAAATACCATTCCATAATGAACCTCCAATGCAACAGAAACAATTATACCATGTGGAACCGCATTGTCAATGTTTTTTCCTTGACATTCTATTTTATGATTGGCGAATTTCCCCATTGGTACGGGGAAATTAGTCGGTATAAATCGTCTGCTCGTTTTGTGATCGCGTAATCACTTTCAAAATCTTCCTTGGTTACTTTTGTCATAATGACGGATTTTAGTTCATTTTCACGAATAAAATCTCGACCAAGGCTATTAGCCGCTAAGAGTCTTGTCTTTGATATACTAAAGTTTATAGGCTTTATGTTAAGGAAGATATTGACCAAATTACGCTGAATATTAGTGTACGTATATCTTTTAGTTTTCAACTTTTCCATCAATTCCGCAAAAGAACTACTGTCACCTACTACATCCAAAATTCGATTTTCAAATCCTTCTTTAATTCCTCTTATCTGTCCTAATTCGTCAGCTGTAGAAGATCGTAACCGATAATTTAACATCGTCCAAAAATCTTCCCAACTCACTAATTTAGAGTGCGTTAATACTTCTAACGTTCTAGTTGGAATTGCTTCTTGATAGTTATCTTTTTGCTTGAGAAGTGCTCCGCGAATTGCAGAAGCACTAGCAATATTACCTTCGATTTTCGTATCAAGATGTTCCGATTGTTCTCTTTGAATCGGAACTAATTGCATTTTTGAATCTAATTTAGAATTCCAGTAGGCGTAGTTGATTCCTAAAATATCATTAGAACTTGCAATCGAGGTATCTGCAAAGAGCTGTGCTGCAAAATTCTGATTGTATTTTTTGTTTTCTAAGCTAAACTGACGATCCAAAATTTTGCTTTCATTTTCGAAATCTAAATTTGGATTTTCACTGCCAAAAGCTAAAAATTCAGCTCCTAGCTTATGGGCAATGTCAATTCCCGCATGGGCAAATTCTTTAGCTGATTCTATTGCATACTCAGTTGGAATCTCTACAACCAAATCTGCTCCGCAATCAATTGCAATCCGAGCCCGTTCCCACTTATTAATTAAAGCCGGCTCTCCCCGCTGAACAAAATTACCGCTCATGATAATAATCATTAAATCAGCATTAGTAACTGTCCGCGCTTTTTTTAATAAAAATTGGTGTCCATTATGAAATGGATTAAACTCTGCAATCACAGCACATGCTTTCATTGAGATTACCTCCTACAACTAAAGAACCAACGTGTAGTTTTGTCTCCAACTTCAGACTTACCATAATCTGCAAAATACTGAATTGATGAAAAACCTGCTGTTTCTAAAAGCTTAACGTATGTTTCTAATTCGTAAGTACGTTCAAAATGAGTCTCTTCGGCACGTCTAAATATTTCATCATCATCTGCTGTTTTAGTAAAAAATGTTAAGTCATGTTCGACATGATACTTATCTTCTCCACCATAACTCGACCAAATAAAGGCTTGACGATCATCTTGATAATTGAACATATATCCCGGATATACTTCTCCCGTTTGATACGGTGTTATGACGTCAAAGATAAACTGTCCATCTGCCTTAAGATGCTTAAAAACTTCTGTAAATGATTGTAGAACTTGCTCTTCATCTGGAAGATAGCAAAAAGAATCGGCGTAGCAAGACACAACGTCAAACTGCTCCAATTCACTTAAATCTAGCATATTACCTTGAACTAAATTTGCACTTACTCCAGCATCACGTGTATGTTGTTCTGCTAAAGCTAGCATTTCTACTGACAAATCAAATCCAGTCACATTTTGCCCATGTTGGGCTAATTGAACAACTAGTCTTCCAGCGCCACAAGCAAGTTCGAGCCATTCATTCCGACGACTCAAATCGACTTGTTTTTGAGTATATTCAAACCAATTTTGATATTCGTCCTCATCAAAAAGTTGATCATACAGCTCTGCGAAACTTTGATAAATCATTATTCTGCAATCCAATCTGTTGTTTCAATGGCTTCAGCTTGTGACCAAAGCTTTTCAAGATTATAGTATTTTCTTTGATCAGTTTGGAAAACATTGATAACGATGTTTCCTAAATCAATCAAAACCCATTCAGCAGCACGATTTCCTTCGATACGGCGAATTTCAATATTATTTTCTTTCGCTTTGTCAGTAATTGCATCTGCAATTGCAGCTACTTGACGATTCGAGTCAGCACTCGTAATCATAAAATAATCTGCTAATGTACTAATTTCATGGACATTTAAGACCATTGTATTTTCAGCACGTTTGCTATCTGCCGCTTTAACCAATAACTCTAATTCTTCTAAGTTGTTCAATCTATTTCTCCTAGTTTTTAATTAAATTTTGAGATCCATGCATTATAACTTTCAATGGTGGTAGGGAAAACTGGCTTATTGCCCGCAATTAAGTATGCAAGAGTACTCTTCATTTGGAAAGTAACTCCTTTTTGCAAGTTTTGCTCTGTAATCAAACGAGCTTGCTCCACCCCTTCAAAATCTCGACCATCTTCGATATAATCCGCCATAAACACAATTTGGTCAATCAACGTCATATAAGGCGCACCAACCGTATGTCGACGGATTGCATTTAAAATCTCTTCATCATAAATTTTTAGTTCATTTTTTACAATCTCTGCACCAACTAC
>JALAGR010000209.1 GCA_022712335.1 Pediococcus sp.
ATGACTAAAGAAGAAGTATTCACAAAGGTACAAGCAGTAATCGCAGAACAATTGGAAAAAGACGCTGACAAGATTTCTATGGAAACAAGTTTCTCAGAAGACTTAGACGCAGATAGCTTAGACATTTTCGAAGTTGTTGACAAGTTGGAAGACGAATTTGATATCGATATCGATACAGACGAAAACATGGACACAGTTGGTAAATTGGTTGATTACGTTAGCGAAAACATCGATAAGTAATTAAAAAGGGGTAAATGATGGTTAAAGCGGCTTATTTATTTAGCGGACAAGGACAACAGTTTGAAGGGATGGGTATGGATCTGTATCAAACAGAACCAGCTTATCGAGCACTAGTTGATGAAGCTAGTCAAATTTTAGGTCAGGATTTTTCTAAACAAGCAGTGATTGATAACGAGGACAATCTCCAATTATCAATCGTCATTTTGAGTTTGGGAATTGAACGAATCCTTAGAAGTGAAGATATTGCACCTCAAAAGTTCTTAGGACTTAGTTTAGGTGAATATTCCGCTTTGATCGCAGCAAACGGTTTTACACTCGATGAAGGTTTAAAAGTTCTCGAAGATCGTTCTAAATACATGACTGAAGCAGGACAACTCAATCCAGGACAAATGGTGGCGGTTTTGAATGCGGATAGCGATGTAATGAACGAAGCTATGGAAGCTGCTCGTGAATTTGGGCAAGTTTACCCAGCTAATTACAATACGCCTAAGCAAACGGTTTTCGGTGGTGATGCTGCTGGAATCGAAAAGTTTAGTGTGTTATTGAAAGAAGCAGGCGTAAAACGTGTTGTTCCAATTAAGATGAGTGTGGCTTCGCATACTCCATTTATGCAAATGGCTAGCGATAACTTGAAGACCCGTTTGGAAAACGTCCAAGTTGCTCAACCAGTGATTCCAGTAATTAGTAATACAACCAAAACTGAATTTGCTAAAGATAACATCAAGGCAACCCTTGCAGATCAGTTGGTCAATCCAACTTATTTCACGGATTGTCTGGCTGTCATCGAGGCTGATCCAATTGATTGTTTAGTAGAAATTGGTCCTGGTAAGGCACTTAGTGGATTTGCTAAAAAGACTCTTAAAAACAAAGACTTACCAATTTTCAACGTCTATGACGTCGAAACACTACAAAAATTACGGAACTATCTTTCAAATCAGGAGGGCTAATTAAGTGATTATTAAAGATACAGTGGCAGTTGTTACTGGTGGAACTCAAGGAATTGGATTAGCAATCGCAATCGATTTAGCTAAGAAAGGTTCAAAAGTTTTTATCACTGCTCGCCATGATATTTCAGATGATGCAGTAAAAGAACAAATTCAAGGTTTAGATATCAACTTCAAGGCACTTGATATTCGTGATGACGCTAAAGTCGGCGAATTATTAAACGACCTTAAAGAAGAATTTGGTCATTTAGACATTATTGTAAATAACGCTGGAATTACAAAAGATAAGTTACTAAGCCGCATGTCTGTTGAAGATTTTGATGACGTTATTTCAACTAACTTAGTTGGTACATTCTCAATGACGAAGTACGCCATGAAAATCATGCAAAAGCAACGTTCAGGTAACATTGTAAATATCTCAAGTATTTCTGGAACTCATGGAAATGTTGGTCAAGCTAACTACTCAGCAAGTAAAGCTGGAATCGTTGGTTTGACAAAGACAACAGCTCGTGAAGGTCTTTTGAGAAATGTTAGATGTAACGCAGTGGCTCCAGGAATGATCGAAACGGCCATGACTGGAAAACTAAGCGATAAGGTTCGCGAAAAAACTGAAGAAATGATTCCAATGCACCGTTTTGGTCAACCAGAAGAAATTTCTTCAGCCGTAGCCTTTTTACTTGAAAATGATTATATAACTGGTCAGGTACTTACCGTAGACGGTGGAATGACCCTTTAGGTTTGAGGAGGAAAAAATGGGTAGACGAGTAGTAGTAACAGGAATGGGAGCTTTGACTCCACTTGGAAATGATCGTGAATCCTTCATTCAAGGACTAAATAGTTCAAAAGTTGGAATCGATAAAATTACACATTTTGATGCTGAACCAACAGGTATCACAGTTGCCGGTGAAGTTAAGGATTTCGATCCAACTGATCGACTTGAAAGAAAAATTGCTAAACGAATGGATGCATTTTCTCAATATGCGCTATATTCAGCCGTTGAAGCAATGGAACAAGCAGACTTTAAGGAAGGCGAATTGGATCCTTTCCAAGTTGGTGTTATCTATGGTTCAGGAATTGGTGGTTTAACAACTATCCAAGAACAAGTAATCAAGATGGATCACAAGGGACCAAAACGTGTTTCTCCATTGTTTGTAACAAACTCAATTACTAACATGGCTGCTGGAAACATCTCAATGTATTTCAACGCTAAAAACACAAGCCAAGCAATCGTTACAGCTTGTGCTAGTGCAAATAATGCAATTGGAGATGCGTTCCACCATATCAAAAATGGTTACGCAGATGTTATGATTACTGGTGGTTCAGAATCATCAATTAATGAAATCGGAATCGCAGGTTTCGCTGCATTAACTGCATTGACTACATCAGAAGATCGTTTACATGCCTCAATTCCATTTGATAAAGATCGTAATGGTTTTGTTATGGGTGAAGGTGCAGCTACATTGATTCTTGAAGACTACGACCATGCTAAAGCACGTGGTGCAAACATTTTAGCTGAAATCGTGGGCTACGGAACAACTAGTGATGCTTTCCATATGACACAACCAGATCCTGAAGGTCGTGGAGCAATTCGTGCAATGCAAATGGCAATGGACGAAGCTGGTATCAGTGCATCTGATGTTGATTACATCAATGCTCATGGTACAAGTACTCCAGCTAACGATAGTGCTGAATCAAAAGCTATCGACAGCATCTTCAAAGAAAACGATCACTACAAGGTAAGTAGTACTAAGTCAATGACTGGTCATTTGCTTGGTGCAGCTGGCGCAATCGAAGCTGTAGCAACAATTGCTGCTCTTCAAAATGGTATCATGCCTGTTAACGTTGGTTTGGAAAACAAAGATCCAGAAGTTGCCATTCCATTAGTTACAGAAGATAACCGTAAAGCTTCAGTAAACTATGCTTTGAGTAATTCACTTGGTTTTGGTGGACATAACGCCGTATTAGCATTTAAGAGGTGAGAGTGTTGACTGAAATAGATTTGGAAAAGTTACTTACAAAATTAGATAAATCATCATTCACGTCATTTGAAATGACGGAAGGTGACTTTAGTATCAAAGTAAAAAAAGAAACAACCCAAGTAGTTCAACCAGTAGTAGCAGCTCCAGTAGCTCCTGCTGCTGTTGAGGAAGCTACTGAGGAAGTGGACACTAACTTAGAAGAGATCAAAGCTCCATTTGTTGGTGTGGTTTATTTCACACCATCAGAAGACGAAGATCCATATATCAAGGTTGGTAGCCACATTTCTAAGGGTGACACTGTGAGCTTGATCGAAGCAATGAAGATGTTCAACGAAGTTCATTCACCAGTGACTGGTGAAGTCGTTGAACTCTTGGTTGAAAATGGATCAATGGTTGAATTTGATCAACCAATTGCTCGCGTTCGTAAGGTTGGAGATAATTAATGAAAATTAATGTTCAAGATATCATTCCGCAACGTCCTCCTTTCCAAATGATTGACCACTTAGTTGGTCTTGAAGCTGGTAAAAAGGCGGTCGCTGAAAAGAAGGTTACAATCAACGAATGGTTCTTCAATAATGACAACGAGCTCTTTATGCCTGAACCTCTTTTAGTAGAGGCTTTAGCGCAGACAGGAGCTTGTGCTCTTTTATCGAACGAAGAATTTGCTGGTAAAAATGCCTTCTTTGGTGGAATCAAACAAGCTGAATTTTCAAATAGAGTTGTTCCTGGTAACCA
>JALAGR010000210.1 GCA_022712335.1 Pediococcus sp.
AATTAGAGAAAATCAAAATGAAATTCGCAATTTACAAAGTCAGCTAGAAAAGCTACAAAGTGAAGAGTCTACTGCAATTGACGTGGATAAACTTGATGAATTACAAAGTAAGTTGCCAGAAGCAAGGCTAAATTATGGTCAATTGGAAGATTTAAACCGTCGAATCGAAAGATTAAACACTCAGCTTGAAGAAATCAAAGCACAATATGAAGTTAGCATCAATGATGTTGATCCAATGACTGATGATCAATTTACTGAATTGAAAGATTTATTACTAAAACAGAAACGCAAAAATGCAGATATTAATCAGCTGAAAACCCAGATGTTGGAAACTACCGCCAATCGCAGACCAGCCCCAACATCAAACTCAACGATTGTTCTAGGAATTGTGGCTGTGCTAGTAGTAATTGACCTTTTGATTCCATTAAATTGGATTTTTAAATTTATTATTTTAGCTGTGATTCTTGGTGGAGGATACGTGACTACTCGTACTAAAGAGGAAGTACCTGATGCATCTGAAGAAAGTCTGAATGATGTTTTACTCCGAACTGAAAATGAAGTGGAACAAATTTATGTAGCAATTCGGAAGTTGGGAAATGAGACTGGGTTTGATAAATTTCCAATTGAAGATTGGGTGGCATTACAACCTAATCTATTGAATTACCAACATGTAGTAAACGAAATTGCAGAGCTAAAAACACACTTGAAACAGATTGAAGAGCAGATCGATGTATTCTGGAAATTTAGTGACGGTATCTTACCGACCGATGAACATCATCAAGCAACAATTAAGCCATTGGCGGAACAAGTAAATGCAATGACTGCGCGTTATCGTAAACAACAGGAAATGGTGCAACATCGGGAATTAATCAATAGAAATCTAGAAGAACGCCAAGTTGAACTAGATGAATCCCAAAAGCGATTTAAGCAGTTTAATATACCTGAAATCAATATGGATTTTGATGATTGGCTTAAGCAAATTAGAATCAAGCAACATTTGAATTTAAGCTTAAAAACTTTACAAGAATCAAACCAAACTCAATACTTTGAAAAATTGCAGCAATATGATGATGTAGCGACACTCCGTCAAATTCAAAAAGATCAAGAACAAAAAGTAACTGAACTTAAGCAAAATGAACAGAATCTTTTGGACCAACGTTCTGATCAATTGGGCGAGCTTACTGGACTGAAAAACAGCGTCGATATCTTAGCTGAACAACAACTTTTATCTGAACAAGAAACGGAAATTAAAGATATGGTTGCAGAATGGTTAACTTTACAATTAGGTGCAGAATGGGTTGATCAAACCTTAGGTGTAGCAACCAAAGGGCGTTTACCAGTTATTATTGATAAGGCTAATGAATATTTTGTTCAAATCACCAATCGGCGTTATCAAAAAATTGAATTTGATAAAGATGATATGATTAGTGTAACTGACGAAAAGGGAAATACATTTGAAATTGGTGAATTGTCCAAGGGAACGATCGAACAACTTTATATTTCAATTCGATTTGCCTTTATGCAAGCTTTTGCTGATACAGTTGAATTACCAATTATTATTGATGATGCTTTCGTCGCGTTTGATGATGTACGTTTACAACAAGCGTTTAATTTATTAAACAAGATTGCAGAACAAACACAAGTAATTTATTTCTCAGCTAAAAAAGAAGTATACGACTTAATGGATAACGCAAAAATTACTAACTTAAATGAAAAATAAGGGGAGGAAGCACTTTGACAAAGAAATTAACTGAATTTCAAAATGATGAAGAAATGGAACTTTTTGTGGTAATTAAAGGCGCCGAAAAGCGAGTTACTAAAGCAGGTAAAGATTTCATCTCAATGGTATTCCAAGATCGTTCAGGAGATATTCATGGGAATTATTGGGACGCTAAGGAAGAAGATTTTAAAGATTTCAAACCCGGACGAGTAGTATTTCTAAAAGGGAAACGTGAGACGTATAAGAATGCACCGCAAGTTAAAATTATGTCAATGCGCCTAGCTACTGAAGAAGAGCCGAATGATCCAACTTCCTACACCGAAAAAGGACCAGTTTCAGCTGAAAAATTACGCGAAGAGTTTTCACAATTAATGTTTGAAATTAGTAATCCAGATTGGAATCGAGTGGTTAGACATCTTTTGAAGAAGTATGATCGTGAATTTTTCAGTTTTCCAGCTGCTAAGACTAATCATCATGCGTTTGAAGGGGGATTGGCTTTCCATACACTTTCAATCGTTAACTTAGCCAAATCTGTAGCGGCTCAATACGAGCAAGTGGATCAATCATTATTGATTGCTGGTGCAATTTTACATGATTTAGGTAAGACAATTGAATTGTCTGGCCCAGTGGCAACACAGTATACTGTTGAAGGGAACTTGCTAGGTCATATTGTGATTGTCGATGAAGAAATCGTAGAAGCAGCCAAAGATCTTAAGATTGATCCGAGCTCAGAATCAATGGTCGTTTTGAGACACATGATTGTTGCGCATCATGGATTGAGAGAATATGGATCACCAGTTGAACCACATATGTTAGAAGCTGTAGTACTACATGCGTTAGATGAGCTGGATGCTGAAATTCAAATGGTTTCCGGAGCATTGAAAAATACGGAGCCTGGAGCAATTAGTGAACGAATCTTCGGAATGGATGGACGTAATTTCTACAAACCTGAAAGCAAATAAAAAAGATGAACGAGAAATCGTTCATCTTTTTTATTTGTTAAATTATTTGCTACTTGAGCTAGAACTACCAAGGTAATCATCAAGAACATTCTTAAGGTCTTTGTCCTTAATTGTTACATTACCTTTTTTAAGAACTTTAGTAATTACACTACGTAATGTTGTGCTATCACTCATATCGTCGTTCCAGATACGTTCTTTAAGTTCTTTAGTATGATCAGACATCTTACCTTTAGAAGGTTTGTTGATCATCTTGATTACTTGATAACCGTATTCGGTCTTAACTGGTGCAGATGTGTACTTGCCTTCATCAAGCTTGAATGCAGCCTTTTTGAATGCAGAGTCAAGTGTTGTGTTAGTATCATCAAAGGCAGCAATTTTACCACCCTTGTTCTTTGTTGATGAGTCAGTTGAGTACTTCTTAGCAAGTTTAGTGAAGTCACCACCGTCATCAAGCTTCTTGATAATGTCTTCAGCAGTTGATTTCTTAGAAACTAAGATTTGAGCAACCGTAACTTTAGGTTCGTAAGACTTCCATTCCTTCTTAAGGTCGGCGTTGGAAATCTTATCGTTAGCTTTAACAGCTTCTTTTAACAGAAGGTTAGAGCGAATTTGAGTCTTCAATGAAGAAGTAGTCATACCGTTAGATGAAAGGATACTCTTGAATGATGATCCATATTGATCTTTGTATGAATTATATTGCTTTGTAACAGTCTTCTTAGAAACTTTATCACCATATTGTTTTTCTAGAACTTTATTGACGATCATTTCTTGAAGAACTTGCTTACCACTAGTAGTGTCCTTCAAGCTACTGTAGTATTCGTCTTGAGTAATTTTACCACCCGATGTTGTGGCAACTGTTTTGCTACCACATGCTGCTAAGGTAAATGCCATTGCGATACTAGCAAAACCGATTAAAACTTTTTTCATTACAATCTACACATCCTAACAATTTGATTTGTTAAATACAAAATCTATCATACCATACCTACATAAATGATAAGAAAACATCATTAATCTTTAGAAAAAGTTTGAATCATTTTCTTTTTTTAGCCAAAACTCGTTCCTGTAATTGGT
>JALAGR010000211.1 GCA_022712335.1 Pediococcus sp.
ATCGACAAGTACATCGGACTCAGAGTCAACATCAACCAGCGACTCGGCCTCGACAAGTACATCGGACTCTGAATCAAGATCAACCAGCGATTCGGCATCAACAAGTACATCGGGCTCCGAATCAAGTTCGACAAGTGATTCAGAATCAACAAGTACATCGGATTCCGAATCAAGTTCAGCCAGCGATTCAGCCTCGACAAGTACGTCAGATTCTGAATCAAGTTCGACAAGTGACTCAGCATCCACAAGTACATCAGGTTCAGAGTCAAGCTCAACAAGTGACTCGGCGTCAACAAGTACATCTGGTTCTGAATCAACATCGACAAGCAACTCAGCATCAACAAGTACGTCAAATTCCGAATCGACCTCAATGAGCGATTCGGAAAGCACTTCTGCATCAGAAGCTGATGCGCAAAGAATTAGCATCCATGTGCATGACGATACGATCATTGCAGGTCCCAATCAAAATTGGAGCCTTGCAGATGAATTTGAAGGTGCAACCGATGGTAATGGAAATCCTGTAAGTATTGATGACATAACGGTTAGTGGACGAGTTGATACGACAACACCAGGCGATTATGAAATTACCTATAGTTACACTGATGCGAATGGGAATACGGTTAGTCAAACGATTACTGTTCATGTTGTGGAAAGTCATGCGGGAATCGATGATGATGGAAATGATGTGATTATCATTAATCCAGGTGATCATTGGGATCCAAGTGAAGGTTTCCATGGCGGAACAGATGCTAATGGAAATCCAATTGATATTGATGATGTGGTAATTACTGGAAATGTTGATACAACAACACCAGGTGATTATGAAGTTACGTACACATATACAGATAATGCTGGTAACGAGTTTAGTTACACGGTAATTGTCCATGTGAATGGAGCTCAAGCTGCTAATTCAAATGGAACTGGAAGTCGATTAGACAATACAACGTTTAAGCATCAACACAATGCTGGGAATAACGTTGACGTTGCGGGTGAAACACAAGTTAAACATGAAAATTCAAATCATAAATTACCTCAGACAAATGATCTTAACGATATGACACTTTCTGAAATCGGAGTGTTGTTATTAGTGATTATTGCTGTAATCAAAAAGCGTAAATCAGAATCTGATTAAAATTTACGTGAAAAAAAGAGTTCTCAGACTAAAAATCTGAGAACTCTTTTTGATTGAGTAAAATGATGTTTTTGGATGAAAATATTATTTGAAACTAATTTATGGCAGACTTATTTTTATCCCAAAATGGAACTTTAACAACGCCCATAATTTTATCCTTAGGTACAAGTCCCCAGTAGCGACTATCATTTGAAATTACGCGATTATCGCCCATTACAAAGTAATAATTGTTAGGAATCGTGGATACTTGTTTGTTCCAATGTTCATTTTTGGCTAATTTAGCTAAAGTAAAACCTGTGTTCTCTGTATTAATGGGATTGAGCGTGCCAGATTTTTGCTGGGTTTTGGAAATATAACTTTGTTTTTTTAGCTTGCCATTGATAAATAATTTTCCAGATTTAGTGTACGTGATTTTATCGCCAGGCATACCAATAACTCGTTTTACGTAGTAAGTATCCTTATTAATAGCTTTGCTATCGATTCCATGTGCATCAAAAATAATTACGGAATCATGTGTAGGTTTTAATATTTTTACGACAGAAACTTTTTCGGAGTTTTTGAGATTAGGAAACATAGAGTTACCGTCGACATTGATAAGTGTAAAAAGAAATGTTTTTACAAGAAATGCTATCAATAATCCGCACAAAATTGGCAGCAAGTAATTTAAAAAAAGACGTCTGAAATTAACCAAAGAAAATCCCTCTCGATTCTAAAGTGTAAAACTAGTTATAGATAATATACCACGGCAATTCTTCTACATATATATGTATGCTATACTTTGACTAATATTTGTTGAGAAATAAATGATTAATTTGGGGGAGAATCATGAAATTTTTTACAAAAAGGACGTTTTTACTGTTAGTAACATTCTTAATGTTAGGCATCGTTTGGAATGTAAGTTCAGCTAAAGCAGACTATGAAGTTTCACAATTTAGAATGCAAATTAATATTAATAAAGACGGGAGCGCTGATGTTAATCAAAGTGTTACTTACGACTTTGATGACGATTATCATGGCGTTTATTTAACGCAAGATTTAAAAGGAACTTCTGGAGCTAAACTGGAAGGGATTACCGTTTCAAATAATAAAGGTCCTAAAAATAAAGTTGCGATTAACAATAGCGGACGAAATTTTACGGCGAAGGTTGAATCAACTAAAAACCAAATGAAACTTAAGGTTTATAACGCTGTTTCTAGTGACGATCAAGCAAAAATTATGTATCACTATCGGATTAATGGGGTCGTGACAAATTATAAAGATACAGCAGAAATTAATTGGAAAGTGATTGGTTCGGGTTGGAATGTACCGTTGGCAGACGCGCAGGTCACAATCCAATTGCCTGGAACTAAAGTCAAAAAGCTACAAGCTTGGTCGCATGGGGAAGCCGCAGGATACACGACGGTCGATCGGACTAAGGGACGAGTGATCATGGACATTGGTGACAATCCTGAAAACAGTTTTGTTGAAGCACATATGGTATTTCCAACGGCTTTAACTTCAGATAACAAAAAAGTTGTTGATAAAAATCAATTAGCGGCTATTCAAAAGCAAGAATATCGCCTAGTAAAACGAGAAAATGAAGCTCAAGCAAGAGCTAAAAAAACTGCATTTTATGTTAAAGTAATTGCTTCAATTCTAAGCGTGATAGTCGTTAGTGGAATGTTAGGATGGCTTAAAAAGCATGGATATCATAGGTATAATGCGCCTATGCCGATTGAGCATAGTTTTGATATTCCAACAGTTACACCTGCTGAAGCAGAAGCGTTGCTTGGCAAGAATCAAGCAGATACTAAAGGCGTTTCAGCTGAACTATTGATGCTAGTGGCTGAAGGTAAATTGAAGTTCACGCAAATCCCTTATGGCAAGCGAGGCAAGGAAACCACTGAAATTAAACGTAATGGTGAGTTTAACATGTCATTTATTGATCATTGTATTGATGAAATTGGAGATGGTCAGCGCGTTACGATTAAACAAATTAATGATTATGCGAAAAAAGATAAGAAAAACAAGGTTGCTAAATGGTATAAAGCTTGGCAAGCTGAAGTTGATGCTAGTCTTCACCGGTTTAAAGACGATTACAACATCAGCTATCGCCATGGATTATTAGGTCTAGCAATTACCACACCAGTTTTAGCAATTGTTGTTGGAATACTTGGTAGACTGGGAGAAGCAACCAATCTTTATTGGATTGTAGGATTATTTTTGACGATTTTGATTGAAATCTGGATTTTAGTTACTTGGGACAATGTTTCGATGTACAACGAAGTTGGATTGCAGCAATATAACCAAATCAAGGGATTTAAGCAGATGATGAAAGATATTGCCCACTTCAATACTGCTGAAATTGGTGATTTAATTCTTTGGGAACAAATCTTACCATATGCTACAGCCTTTGGTTTGGCAGAGAAAGTTGCTAAGAAGCTAAAAACTGATTTTGGACCAAGATTAGATGAAAATGTTTCATTCTATGCATATTATTATGGGATACATGGGGCAAACCTAGGACTTGCAAGCAGTATTAGTAGTTCTATTTCGCATTCAGTATCAGCAAGCTCTGGTGGCTCTTCAGGAGGATTCAGCGGAGGAAGTTCCGGTGGTTTTGGTGGCGGCTCTGGCGGAGGCGCCTTTTAGATATAATTCGTTAAATTTGACACTGCGGTTTTAATAGCGTAAGGTTGAGAATGTTGCTTCGAGTTACAGAAGCAAAGGGTATTATTAATTATGTTTTTGTGGATATCTGCATTCTAGCTAAGATATTCATTTTGTTTTAACCCAATTATTTTTCAATAAAAACTTAAGTTATATGCAAACTTCAGGATAGCAGTGTTGTTTGATGGATTCTAAAAATTGTTTTTCAGGCTTTGCGAGACATTGTTTATGATATTAGGACAGTTTTTAGGTGTGTTCGACCGCGTTATTTGAAAATAAATAGACAAGAATAAGTA